>DATMEW010000139.1:0-17045 GCA_035556495.1 Xanthobacteraceae bacterium
CAGTTGCGGCCGAAGCCCCATGCCGTGGAGCGCGCCGGGCTGCTGCCACGCCTCGCGCGGTTCCTTGAGGCGACGCCGCAGGCCGGGCTCGTCTGGCTCTCGGACGGCGTGACCCTGGGCGAGGATACGGATTTCGTCGCGGCGCTCGGCAGGCTCGCCGAAGGACGGCAGCTCACCGTCATCGAAGGCGGCACGGCTCCCGCCCGCGCGTTGGCGGCGCCCGACAACAGCGCCGGCGCGCTCACCGTCAAGGTGTTGCGCGGCCCTGGCAACGGCGGTGCGGATGGCGTTGTGCGCGCCTTGGACATGAAGGGCCTTGTCCTTGGCGAGGCGGCATTTTCCTTCAACGCAAATGCGTTGGAAACCGATGCCTCCCTGACGATGCCCGTTGAAATCCGCAACGATATCGCCCGCCTCGAAATCGTTGACGAACGCTCCGCCGCCGCGGTGCAATTGCTTGATACGCGGTGGCGCCGCCGCGCCATCGGCATCGTCACCGGCGCGACGGCGGACACCGCCCAGCCGCTGCTCGCCTCGACCTATTATCTCTCGCGCGCCCTCGGCCCCTTCGCCGATGTGCGCATGGCGGACCGGGTCTCGCCGGGACAGGCCATCGGCCAGTTCATCGACCAGCGCGTCCCGATGATGATCCTGGCCGATGTCGGCACCATCGCGGGCGAGGCCCGCAAGCAGCTCACCGCATGGATCGAGGATGGCGGCGTGCTGGTGCGCTTCGCCGGTCCGCGCCTTGCCGCCGCGACCGACGACGACCTCGTGCCCGTGCGCCTGCGCCGGGGCGGGCGCACCCTCGGCGGCAGCCTGACCTGGGACCAGCCCCAGCCGCTCACCGGCTTCTCGCCGGAGAGCCCGCTCGCCGGCATCCCCGCCCCCTCGGACGTCACGGTGACGCGGCAGGTGCTGGCGGAGCCGGACGCGACGCTGGCCGAGCGCACCTGGGCAACGCTCGGCGACGGCACGCCGCTCGTCACTGCGCAGCCGCGCGGCAAGGGCATGGTCGTGCTGTTCCACGTCACGGCCGATACACGCTGGTCCAACCTGCCGCTCTCCGGCACCTTCGTGGACATGCTCCGCCGCACCGTCGCGATCGCCGGTTCGTCACCGGGCGAAGGCACGGCTTCAAGCAATGCCAACGGCAGCGAACGCACCGCCGTCGAGACCATCGCACCGGCGCGCGTGCTGGACGGCTTCGGCGCTTTCGGTCCACCAACCGCGACGGCCCGTCCCGTGCCGGCGAATTTCACCGGTCGCGCCAGCGCCGACCATCCGCCCGGCTTCTACGGCCCGCCGGACGCGCTCCTCGCCGTCAACGCCCTCGCCGCCGACGACCATTTCGCGCCGCTCGACACGTCATCCCTCGCCGCCACGCGCGAAGCCTATCGCATGACCGAGCCGCAGGACCTGCGCGGCCCGCTGCTGATCCTCGGCCTGATCCTGCTCGCGCTGGACGCGCTGCTGGTGTTCTGGCTCGCGGGCGGCCTCGCGCGCCTCACCGGCCGCCGCCGCGCGGCCGTAGCGGCAGCGATGGCCGCCGTCACGGTCCTCGCGCTCTCGATCCCGCATCCGGCGCTGGCGCAGAATATCGCAACGCCGGCCGCCTTGAGCCCCGCCGACGACTTCGCCATGAAGGCGACGCTGCAAACCCATTTCGGCTATATCGTCACCGGCAGTGCGGATGTGGACGAAATCAGCCGCGCCGGCCTGCACGGCCTCAACCTGTTCCTCGCCCAGCGCACCGCGCTGGAAGCCGGCGAGCCCATGGGGCTCGATCCCGAGCGCGACGAACTGTCCTTCTTCCCGCTGATTTACTGGCCGGTGGTGCCCGGCGCACCGCAGCCCTCGCCAGCCGCGCTTCAGCGCATCGACACCTACATGAAGCAGGGCGGCACCATCCTGTTCGACACCCGCGACGCTGGCGACAGCCTGCCCGGCAGCGCCAACCAGACTCCCGCCATGCAGACCCTGCGCGGTATCCTCGGTTCGCTCGACATTCCCGAGCTTGAGCCGACGCCGCCTGACCATGTGCTCGCCAAGACGTTCTATCTCATGAAGGACTTCCCCGGCCGCTTCTCGTCCGGCCAGCTCTGGGTCGAGGCGCTGCCGGAAGAGAATATCGACGACGAACGCCCCGCGCGCGGCGGCGACGGCGTCTCGTCGATCCTCATCACTTCCAACGATCTCGCGGGCGCATGGGCGATGCGTCCTGACGGGCAGGCCATGCTGCCGATGGCCGGCGGCGGCGACCCGCGCCAGCGCGAATTCGCCTTCCGCACCGGGGTCAACATCGTGATGTATACCCTGACCGGCAACTACAAGGCGGATCAGGTCCATGTCCCCGCGCTGCTGGAGCGGCTCGGCCAATGAATCTCGGCATCGCCTTTTCCCCGCTGATCCCCGCCACGCTGCTCTGGGTCGCGGCGGCGGTGGCGCTGCTCATCGCCGCGCTGCTGCTGGTCTCGCGCACGCGGGGCGGCTGGCTGCGCGCCGGGGCGCTGGCGCTGTTCGTCCTCGCGCTGGCCAATCCCTCCTTCACACGGGAGGATCGCGAACCGCTGACCTCCGTGGCCGCCGTGGTGGTGGACAGAAGCGCGAGCCAGAATTTCGGCGACCGCCAGCAGCAGACGGAGGCCGTCCGCGCGCAGGTGACGGAACGGCTCGGCCGCATTCCCGGCCTCGATGTCCGCGTCGTCGAGGCCGGACAGGCCGATGGCGAGACCGACGGCACGCGGCTGTTCGGCGCGCTCAACACGGCTCTGTCGGACGTGCCGCCGGAGCGCGTCGCCGGCGCGATCATGATCACGGACGGGCGCATCCATGACATCCCGGCCGAAGCGGCGGCGCTGGGCTTCACCGCGCCGGTCCATGGGCTGATCACCGGCCACGCGGCGGAGCGCGACAGGCGCGTCGCCATCATCGCCGCGCCGCGCTTCGGCATCGTCGGCCAGCGCCAGACCGTGACCTATCGCGTCGAGGATCAGGGTGGCGCGGCGGCGGCTTCCGCAACGCCGGCGAATGCCAGCGTGACGGTGCGCCGCGACGGCGAGGAGATCGAGCGGCGCAATGTCATCGTCGGGCAGACCAACCGCATCGATGTCGAGATTTCCCATGCCGGGCAGAACATCGTCGAGATCGAGACTGCGCCGCTCGATGGCGAACTCACGCCCGTGAACAACCGCGCCGTCGCCATCATCGACGGCGTGCGCGACAAGCTGCGCGTGCTGCTGGTCTCGGGCGAGCCCCATGCCGGCGAGCGGACGTGGCGCAACCTGCTGAAATCCGACGCCGCCATCGACCTCGTGCATTTCACCATCCTGCGTCCGCCGGAGAAGCAGGACGGCACGCCGATCAACGAACTCTCGCTGATCGCCTTCCCCACCCGCGAACTGTTCCAGCAGAAGATCGGCGAATTCCAGCTCATCATCTTCGACCGCTACGCCCGGCAGGGCGTGCTGCCGCTGGCTTATTTCGACAACATCGCCCGCTATGTGCGGCGCGGCGGCGCGGTGCTGATCGCGGCCGGGCCGGACTATGCGAGCCGCACCAGCCTGTGGCGCACGCCACTGGAAAGCATCCTGCCGGCGGAGCCGGTCGGCGATATCACGCAGGCAGCCTTTCATGCCCGCCTGTCCGGTCCCGGCCGCCGCCATCCCGTCACGCGCGGGCTGGAAGGCTCCGCGAGCGAGCCACCGCAGTGGAGCCGCTGGTTCCGGCTGATCGATACCCGCCCGTCCAAGGGCGCGACGGTGATGCACGGGCCGGACGACAAGCCGCTGCTGCAACTCTCCCGCGAGGGCGAGGGTCGCGTCGCCCTGCTGCTCTCCGACCATATCTGGCTCTGGGCGCGCGGCTACGAGGGCGGCGGCCCGCATATCGACCTGCTGCGCCGCCTCTCCCACTGGCTGATGAAACAGCCGGACCTTGAGGAGGAAGCGCTGCGCTTCGTCGTGCAGGCCCGCGAGATCACCATCGAGCGCCAGACCATGGCGGACACGGCCGCACCAGTGACGGTGACGACACCGTCCGGCCAGACCCGCGAACTGACGCTGACCGAGGCCGAGCCGGGCCTCTGGCGCGCGACGACGCCGGCGGACGAACTGGGCCTGTGGCGCGCCAGCGATGGCACGCTGACGGCGCTCGCCAATGTCGGCCCCGCCAATCCGCGGGAGTTCGCGGAGGTGACATCGACCACGGAGACGCTTGCGCCCTTGTCCACCGTGACCGGCGGCGCGGTACGGCGCGTGGAGAGCGGGTCGGATGTCGCCGTGCCGCGGCTGGTCGGCATCCGCTCCGGCGAGAATTTCAGAGGTTCGGACTGGATGGGCCTGCACCTGCGGGAGGCCAGCGTCGTGCGCGGCGTCGGGGTGCTGCCGGTCTTTGCCGGGCTGCTCGGCCTGCTGCTGCTGATCGGCAGTCTCGCACTGGTCTGGGCGCGGGAGGGGCGCTGAATTCAGGCTGACGCGGGTTCGGCAGCCGCGTCCCAGTCCGGCTTCATCGCGCCGGAAACGCCCTCGAATGCACCCTCGACGAGTTCGGACACCAGCAGCCGCGCCGGGTCCACCGGGCCGGGCAAAGTCACCTGCCCTTTCGGGATGGGCTTGAAGCCGTAGCGGCTGTAGTAGGGCGCATCGCCAACCAGCAGCACGAGGCGGTGGCCGCGGTCCTTCGCCTCCTGCAAGGCCCGTCCGATCAGCGCGCCGCCGATGCCCTTGGCACGGAATGGCGGCTCCACCGTCAGCGGCCCCAGCAGCAGCGCCGGCGTTTCGCCGACGATCACGGGCGCCATCCACACCGAGCCGACCAGCAGCGTGCCGATCCGCGCCGTGAACGACAGATCGCGGCGATGATCGATCCGCTCGCGGATGCGATAGGCCGTGAGCGCATAGCGTCCGGGGCCGAAGGTGCGCTCGTGCAGCCGCTCGACGGCCAGCGCGTCATCCGGCGTCTCGGCGCGAATGGTGATCGAAAGGTCTGTCATCCGGTCTGTCTTGAGCGTGGCTCTCGCGACTGCGGCGATATCACTCCGGCGCGACAAAATCCATCGGGTCCAATCCCCCCGTGTCTGCCATAATGCAGGTCGGGCCGAACCCGAACGGGACGAGGCGGTTGTCGTCACGACAAGGATGGAGATGGGCATGGGACTGCTTGTGGATGGGCAATGGCGCGACACCGGCTATGAGACCGAGAAGACCGGCGGCCGGTTCGAGCGGCAGGACACCAAATTCCGCAACTGGATCACACCCGGCGGCGCGCCCGGCCCGAGCGGCGACGGCGGCTTTCCGGCAGCCGCGGGGCGCTATCATCTCTATGTATCCCTCGCCTGCCCCTGGGCGCACCGCACCCTGATTTTCCGCAAGCTCAAGAAGCTGGAGGACGCGATCTCCGTCTCCGTCGTCTCCTGGCACATGGGCGAACAGGGCTGGACCTTCGATAAGGATACCGGCTCGACCGGCGACACGGTCAACCATGCGCAGCGGATGTATGAAGTTTATCTCCGCGCCAATCCGCAAGTATCCGGCCGCGTCACCGTGCCGGTGCTGTGGGACAAGGAGCGCGGCACGATCGTGAACAACGAATCGCCCGAGATCATCAGGATGCTGAACTCGGCCTTCGACGCCTTCACGGACGTGCGGACGGATTATTACCCGGCGGCGCTGCGCGCGGAGATCGATGCCGTCAACGAGCGCATCTACAAGACCGTCAATAATGGCGTCTATCGCGCCGGCTTCGCGACCAAGCAGGACGCCTACGAGGAAGCCTTCGCCGCGCTGTTCGCCACGCTGGACGACCTCGAACTGCGGCTCTCACGCCAGCGCTATCTCGTCGGCAATACGTTGACGGAAGCCGACTGGCGGCTGTTCACGACGCTGGTGCGGTTCGACGCGGTCTATCACGGGCATTTCAAATGCAACCTGCGCCGCATCGAGGACTATCCCAATCTCGCGAATTATCTGCGCGACCTCTATCAGGCGCCCGGCATCGCGGAGACCGTCGATTTCATCCATATCAAGCGGCACTATTACGGCAGCCACAGGATGATCAATCCGACCGGCATCGTGCCGATGGGGCCGGAACTCGACTACACCCGGCCCCATGATCGCGCGCGGTTCAAGACGGCTTGAACGCCGACTCACCATGTCGCACTGACGGGAGCCCCCGCCAGCACTTCCGCGATGCGCTCCCGCGTGCCGCGCGTCGTCCCGTCCGGCAATTCGCGCGGATGGAAGGAGCCATGGGCGACGATCTCGTGATCGGGCACCGGCGGGCTGTCCTGCCGGAACTCCCGGATGACATAGACCGCGACATGGTCGCGGTTCGAGATGCGGCCGTTGAAGAACATGCCATGCAGCACCGGCTCGCCAACAACAGCGACATTGGCCTCCTCCAGCAACTCGCGGTCCAGCGCGTCGCGCATCGTCTCGCCAACCTCGACGCCGCCGCCGGGCAGATGCCAGCCGGCGACATAACTATGCTTGATCAGCAGCACGCGGCCCTCTCCGTCGATCACCATGGCGCGCACGCCGAGCGTCATGCCCCGCGACAGCCGCCAATAGAAATGCAGCACCGGCCGCAGCAGCGGCTCCAGCCAGGTGCGGGACGGCAGACGTTCGAGAAAAGCCATCGCTGTGCTGTCCGGGTATCCTGTCGTGAATCGCCGCCAGCATAGGCGAGCCGCGGCGGCGGGCCTATGGCGGCGCGGCGTTCGCGCTGCGGGAACGCGGTCTCTGGCCCCCACCCGCGCAAAGCCCTATAGCCTGCGCGGCGCCGGCCACGACGCTGCGACCTGCAACACGACGGGCACGACACGAAACACGTCACGCCAAAGCCGAAACCAGCGAGAGCCGGAAGTTCCATGGCCCCTTATGTTCTGGCGCATCTGTCCGATCCGCATCTCGCGACCATGCCGCGCCCGCGCAAACGCGACCTCGCCGGCAAGCGGCTGATCGGCTACCTGAACTGGCGCCGCGGCCGCAGGGACATCCACACCCTGCCGACGCTGGACGCCATCGTGCAGGACCTGAAGGCCCAGGCTCCGGACCATATCGCCGTCACCGGCGATCTCGTGAACATCTCGCTGGCCAACGAATTCCCCCCGGCGCGGGACTGGCTCGCCTCCCTCGGCGACCCGCACGACGTCACCCTCGTTCCGGGAAATCACGACGCCTATGTGCGCCGCACGGTCGGCTTCTCACGGCTGCACTGGACCGACTTCATGACGGACGACGACACCGGAGCGGAGCCGGAGCATTTTCCCTTCGTGCGCCGGCGCGGGCCGCTGGTCGTCATCGGCTTGTCCAGCGCCATCCCGAGCGCGCCGCTGATGGCGACCGGCGCCATTGGCGCGGTTCAATTGAAGCGGTTCGACGAGGATCTGGCGCGCTACCGCGACGGCGACCTCTTCCGTGTCGTGCTGATTCATCATCCGCCGCGGCGGGGCAAGGTGGCGTTCCACAAGCGGCTGCGGGACTCGCGCGCGGTGCGCGCCGTCATCGCCCGCCACGGCGCGGACCTCGTGCTGCACGGCCATGACCACATCCATTCCGTCGAGATGCTGGACGGACCGAACGGACAGAAGGTGCCGCTGGTGGGCGTCCCCTCCGCATCGGCCGGGCCGCACACCTCCCATGGCGACCCCGCCGGCTACAACCTCTACGAAATCGAGGGGTCGAAAGGAGCCTGGCGTTGCGAGGTGATTACACGCGGTTTCAAGCCAGAGAGCACGTCCATAGACACGATTGCCCGCAGGCTTCTGTCTGCATGAGCTCCCGTACCGGCTCGACGAGCGAAACCAAAATCCGCTCGACCTGCCTGCCGCGACAGCATAGCCTCATCGTTGCGCCAATCGTGGGCAGATGTGGGCAATAGCCCTCTTTTTCTGCCCATATTCAAAGTGGGCTATCACAGTATTGACTCGAACCTTAATTTCGGTTCTGTGACCGCCCAGCAACGAGAACAAGACAGCGGAAGCTGCCGGTGCCATGTGGACGGGAGAAAACCATGAACGCCCAAGAGCTGTTGCAGGAAATCTCCGACTATTGTCGCCAGGTCGGGCTCGCCGAGTCCACCTTTGGGCGCCGCGCCGTCAATGACGGCAAACTGACTTCGCGTCTGCGGAATGGCGGACGTATCACCACCGAGACGCTGGACCGCATTCGCGCTTTCATGCACGCGCACCAGAATGTTTCGGGCCCTTCACGTTCAACAGTGATCGAGACAATGACCGGAAATAGCACCCCCAATCCTGCGCCCTCGAAAACCCTCACCCCCGCCGCCGGCGCGACGCCGGCAGGCGAGGAAGACCCGCAGCGCAATTTCCGCTTCTTCGACAATCGGCAGAAGTATCTGCTGTTCGTGAACACCTGCTCCGAGAAGTGGGTGGTGGCGAACCGCGTCTCGCTCGAACTGGCGAACATCCATCCCCGTCCGCCGGCCGTGCGCATCTTCGACGCCGGCGTCGGCGACGGCTCGGTGCTGACGCGCGTCATGCGCTCGATGCATGACAAATTCCCGCATATGCCGTTCTACATCGCGGGCAAGGAAATCAGCCTCGAAGACATGCGGCTGACGCTCCAGAAGATGGCCGACCGCTTCTTCGAGCACCCCGCCACCGTGCTGGTTCTGACCAACATGAACTATGCCGATGCGCCCTGGCTCGCCGTGAAGTCGGTCAGCGCCGCATCCAGCATGGTCTGGAACGAGGTCGCGCTGACGGGCACCACCTCCCATGGCTTCGAAGAGCAGATCATGGGTCTGGAAGGCTGGCTCGCCGACGCCTGGAAGGCCGGCGTCAGCCCCAAGAGCGGCAACCCGGTCTACGAGCGCCCCGCCGTGCTCGTGATCTATCGCGCCGACCACAAGTTCCTGCTGGACCCGATCATTCCGCGTCCGGGCGGCACCCAGGCGAGCTACGATCTGGTCATCGCCTCCCAGCCGTTCCGCCTGCGCTCGTCGCTGGAGTTCAAGGCGCGGCGCGTGCTCGCGCCGCTCGCCAAGGCGCTCGGCCCCGGCGGCCGGCTCATCGCCATCCATTCCCATGGCAACGATCCGGGCATGGAGATCGTCAAAAAGGTGTGGCCGGACGATCACCCCTTCATTCACGACAGGCATGCGCTGCTGAAGGCGACCAAGGCCGAACTCGGCCCGCTGGGCCGCGACCTCAACTTCAACGCCTATGCCGACAACCGCTCGCTGTTCCGTTACGACATGCACACGCTGCCGAACGAGATTTCGCAGTCGATCGGTACGTCCACGCTGTTCGCCGCCTGGAACGCGGCGGTCTATGTCGCGCAGATCGAGGACGAGCGCCTCGAGAAGGTGATCACCGACAGCAAGTATCTCGAAGCCACCAGCGAGGTCCTTCAGAAATACGGCGCGCTGTGGTTCTACGACGAATCCTTCGTCATCTCGCGCCGCCGCGAATAGGCGCGTCCCGAACATCCGGCCTGTTTCCTTCGCAGGAGCAGGCCGGATGTCCACGATCCCTCAGTGGAGGCGGCTTGCGCAAAGCGGTGTCGCCTTCAGGTTCAGCTCAGCTATTTCGCGCTCGGATCGGGAGAATCGCGATGTCCGCTGCCAGAGCCGTCCTTGCGGCGTCCGATGACGCCATTTCGCGCATCTCGCAGTTCGCTGCCGGCTATTCGCTTGAAGCCACCCTGCCTTCGGCCGCGGATATCGATGGCATTGTCGGCATCGCGCCGGCCGGAACGCAGGTGTTTCTCAGCGCCGTGCCGACCAAGCCGCTGCTGTCGGAAATCGAGCCCGCCGGCCGGCTGCGCCGGGCCGGGTTCGAGCCGGTGCCGCACATCGCGGCGCGCAATTTCCCCAGCGAAAGCGCGCTGGACGAATTCCTGACCCGCATGACCGGCGAGGCGGCCGTGCGCAAGGTTCTCGTCATCGCCGGCGACCGCGACGATGCGGCGGGTCCTTATCAGGATGCCCTTGCCGTCATCCACAGCGGCGTGCTGGAGCGTCACGGCATCCGCGATATCGGCATTTCCGGATATCCCGACGGGCACCCGCGCATTTCGGAAGCCGCGCGGGCGGCCGCCTTCGCGGACAAGCTGGCGGCCGCGGCGCACGCCGCCCTCGATGCGGAGGTGGTGTCCCAGTTCGCTTTCGAAGCCGCCCCCATCGAATCCTGGGTCACGGCCGTTCGCGAGAGCGGCGTCACCAACCGCATCCGCATCGGCCTTGCCGGCCCGGCCGGATTCACGGCGCTGATGCGCTATGCCAGCAAATGCGGCGTGAAGGCGTCGGCCCGGGGCGCGACCCGCAACACCAGCCTGTTCAAGCAGATGTTCAGCGGCCTCTCGGCTCCCGACGATGTCATCTCCAGCCTCGCCAATCCGGCCGCCGAAGGCAGCCTCGGCGAGGTCGGTCTGCACTTCTTCTCCTTCGGCGGGCTCGTGGCCACGGCGCAATGGGCCAACGCCGTGGCTGAAGGGCGCATCCGCCTGACGAGCGACGGTTTCGACATCGCCTAGAACATCTTTGGCTTTGATGGGGTCAAAGCCAAAGTTCTCTGTTTTTGTTTTGCCATATTCTCTTGCTCGCAGCGGTATCCACTTCGCTCGAAAACGCTCTCACTGCTTCCAGTCTGGTGCAAAGCAAAAGGCCCGGCAATGCCGGGCCTTTCTTGTATCAGGACAGAGTCTTTGCATTCAGGCGATTGCGGCGCGCCGGAACACTCAGGCGCCCAGCCGGTCCTCGCGCCAGATGCCGAGGGTCTCCTGCATCGGCCGGTCGGAGATCGAGAACAGCACGGATTCCTTGTTGACCTTGTGGGAATAGGTCTTCCACGGCGGCACGACGAAGACATCCTTCGGCTTCCAGTCGAACGGCTGACCGTCGATGAGCGTGGTGCCGCCGCCTTCGACGCCGACGAAGATGGTGCCGTCGGTCGAGCGATAGTCCCGGCCCTGGAAGCCTTCCGGCAGCAGCGAGAGATGCGCGCCCATGGTCGGCAGCGCCCAGCCGCCATTGATCGGATTGGCATAGCGCACCCGCACGCCATGGATCGGGTCGATGTCGCCCGCCTTCTTCAGCCGCTCGAGGATCGGCCGCGTCCGCGCATAGGTGTAGTTGATCACCGGGCTGCGGTTGAGATGCACCGGCGCGCCGTCCGGCAGCACGCCCGAGCCGTAGCGGTCCAGCGAATCGCCGTCCTTGCGCGAGGCGTTCTGCATCGCGTCGTCGAAATGGTTCGAGAACGACGCCTCGAAATGGTTCACGGTCGGCATGTCCAGCACGTCCAGCCACATCATCGGCTTGGCGGAGGGGTTGCCGTGGTCGTGCGGCGCCCAGTTCGGCGTCAGGATGAAGTCGCCGTAGGACATGTTGGCCTTCTCGCCCTCGACGGCGGTATAGGCCCCCTCGCCTTCCAGCACGAAGCGGATGGCGGAAGCGACGTGCTGATGGGCCGGGGCCACCTCGCCCGGCATGATGAGCTGGATGCCGGCGAACAGCGAATTGGTGATCCGGGTCTGGCCGCGCAGGGCCGGATTCTCCAGCACCAGCACCCGACGTTCGGCTTCCTCGGCGGTGATGACCTCGGCGGCCTCGCCCATCAGGCGGCTGACATCCTCGAATTTCCAGATATGGGGGACGCAGCGGGTCTTGGGCTCCTGGGTCACGACATTCTTCAGCACCTCCCACAGAGGGGCCATGTCGTATTCGCCGATCTTCTCGTAATAGGATTCCCGCACCGCCTGGAGGTTGTGCTTCGGCCCGGCGGCCGCTTCCGTGGTCATGCTCATGGTCGTCTCCCTTGGCCCGAGACCGGCGCCTGCCGACGCCGGGGCCAATTCCATCGCCTCAATATAGGCGTCCCGGCCGGGATGATCCAGCCGGGGGATGGGCAGCCATTACAGGTTGGTGGAGCCACCGTCCACGGCGATGTTCTGCCCGGTTACGAAGTCGCTTTCCGCGGAGGCGAGGAACACCAACGCCCCGAGCAGGTCCTCCGGATACTGGTCCCGCTTGATGGCGCGCATCCGGATGGTGCCTTCGCGGGCGGTGTCGAGATGCCCTGTATTGTCGGTCAGGTTGCTGTCGCTCAGGGTCAGGCCCGGCGACAGCGTGTTGACGCGGATGCCGTGGTCGCCAAGCTCCCGCGACATCGCCCGCGTCATGCCGATGATGCCGCCCTTGCTGGTGACATAGTGAAGCAGCCACGGCACCCCGCGGGTCGGCGTGCCGGAGCCGATATTGATGATCTTGCCATAGCCGCGCGCGATCATGTGCGGCACCGTGTGCTTGCACATCAGGAAGGTGCCGCGCAGGTTCACCGCCATCACCTTGTCCCAGACATCGACGTCGATATCCTGAAACTTCTGCTCTTGCAGGGCGGAATAGAGCGCAGCGTTGTTGACCAGCACGTCGATCCTGCCGAAGCGCGCGACCGTCGCGGCAACGAGCGCCGCGACATCGGCCTCTTTGCTGATATCCGCCACCGCGCTGGCGACCGAGTTGGCGCCATGGCGGTTGGCAAGCTCGGCGGCAAGGTCCGCGCCGTCCGCGACATCCGCGATCATGACCTGCGCGCCTTCGGCAGCCAGCGCTTCCGAATAATGCCGGCCGATGCCTTTCGCCCCACCGGTGACGATCGCCACCCGCCCCTGCAAACGCCCCATCGCGTCCTCCCTCGCCTCATCACCATCCGGGATGAAGCTATGGCGAGCGCCGTGGCGCAAGGCAAGATCGCCACCGCAGTCCAAGTTCAAAAGGAACAGCGGGGCTTTGCCAGCGAAGACTTCACGCCTGCTTGAGAACGTGGACGGAAAAATTGCCGTCCGGGTCGGTCCAGGCTGAAGCCGGACTCCAGCCGGCCCTGCGGGCCAGCGCGGCAAAGCTGGCGAGGGTGTATTTGTAGCTGCATTCCGTATGGATCGTCTCGCCGGCCGTGAACTCGAAGGTGCGCCCGCGGACGCGGACCTTCTGCCGAGTCTCGCTGGCGAGATGCATCTCCACGCGATGCTGCTCGGCATTATAGAACGCGCGATGACGAAACCGCGCGAGATCGAAATCGCCGCCCAGTTCGCGGTTGATCCGCGTCAGCAGGTTCAGATTGAAGGCGGCGGTCACGCCGGCGCGGTCGTTATAAGCCGCGTTGAGAATCTCCGGGTCCTTTTCCAGGTCGATGCCGACGATCATCGTCGCGCCCTCGCCCAGCATGCGGCCCGCGTGAGCAAGAAACGCACGCGCATCGCCGGGCTCGAAATTGCCGATGGTGGAGCCGGGAAAGAAGCCGACCAGCGGCATGTCGCGAACCGCATCCGGCAACGGAAACTCCCGCGTGAAATCCGCAGCGACCGGCCAGATGTCGAGATCCGGGAAATCCTGCCGTAGCTTCACCGCTTCCTCCGCGATGAAATTGCCGGCGATATCGACCGGCACATAAGCGGAGAGTTGCTTTGCCGCGCCGAGCACCACGCGGGTCTTCACGCTCGCGCCGCTGCCGAACTCCACCAGCGCCGCGCCATCGGGGATCAGCGCCGCAATTTCCGCCGCATGATCCTCAAAGATCCGCCGCTCCGAACGGGTCGGATAATATTCGTCGGTGACGGTGATCTGCTCGAACAATTCCGAGCCGATGTCATCATAGAAATACTTGGGCTGAAGCCGCTTGGGGTTCGCGGCAAGGCCGGCGACGACGTCTTCCGCAAAGCCGCCGTCGCTGATCGCGGGCGTTGCCTGCCGGTGCGCTGTCTCTGTCATCGCCATCGTGAGAAATCCCGTTGCTCTTGTCGGATCAGGATGAGCCCGCCGGCCGTCAGACCGCGTAATCGACGAGGCGCAGGCCGGAGAACTGCCAGCGCGCGGAGGGCGGAAAGAAATTGCGATAGCTCACGCGCGCATGGCCCTGCGGCGTCGCCAGCGAACTGCCGCGCAGCACCATCTGGTTGATCATGAACTTGCCGTTGTATTCGCCGAGCGCGCCCTCGACGGGGCGATAGCCGGGATAGGGCAGATAGGCGCTGCGCGTCCATTGCCAGACGATGCCGTCGGCATCGTCGATCAGCCCGCGCCGCGCGGCGACCTCCCACTCCGCCTCGGTCGGCAGATCGCGCCCGGCCCAGCGGGCATAGGCATCCGCTTCGTAATAGCTGATATGACACACCGGCAAAGCGGGATCCACCGGCCGCAGGCCGCCCAGGGTCATCGCCTGCCAGCCGTCGCGGCCGCCATCTTCAGCCGATGCCTGCCAGTATCCCGGAGCCTGCCAGCCTTCCGCCTCCACCATCGCCCAGCCGTCGGAGAGCCACAGGGTCGGCGTGCGATAGCCGCCATCGGCGATGAAATCGAGCCAGTCGCCATTGGTCACAAGCCCGCGCATGATCCGCGCGGGCTGGAGGAAGACGCGATGCACCGGCGCTTCGTTATCGAATGAGAAGCCGTCGCGCTGATGGCCGATCTGATGAATGCCGGACGGCAGATCGCTCATCTCCCGCGAAGCGGAGACCGCAGGCATCGTCCAAGCCGGATCATAGGCCGGCGCGACCGGGTTTTGCGCGAAGGCATGGAGAATATCCGTCAGCAGCAGCTCCTGATGCTGCTGCTCGTGATGCAGCCCGATTTCGAGAATGCGGGTGACCTCCGCGAAGACCGAAGCATCGGCCTGCGCCACGAGATCGCACACCGCCGCATCGACATGGGCGCGATAGGCCGTGACCTCGGCAACCGTGGGCCGCGTCAGCAGGCCCCGGCGTGGGCGGGCATGGCGCGGGCCGGCGGTGACATAATAGGAGTTGAACAGATAGGCGAAACGTTCGTCGAACGGCCGGTAGTCCGCGACGAAGGACGACAGCAAGAACTGCTCGAAGAACCAAGTGGTATGGGCGCGATGCCATTTGGTGGGGCTGGCGTCGGCCATGGACTGGACCAGCTGGTCCTCTTCGGACAGGGGCGCGGCGCGCCGCTCCGTCTCGTTCCGCACCGTCCGGAAGGCGCGGGTCCATTGCATACGGTCGGCGTCTCCCCCGACCCGGGATGAGACGTCCGGTGCGGACGGAAGCGACGCTGGTTTCGTCATCAATTCCCCAAACGATCCGGAGATCGGGCGTAGGTGGCTCAACGCCCGGCGAAGAATATCGTTCCCCGTGCCATCATTTGTCAGATGAAAAAATTTTACCAGTCCGCGACAATCTTCCGCAGGACCAGCCGCCCGGTGGCCGTCACGATGCCGCCGCAGGGGTGATGTCAGGGTGAGACCGGGGTGCTGTCGTGCCATGCTGCGGCACCCGGGACCGGATATGCACGACCGGATAGGCAAGACCCGATAGGCAAGACCCGATAGGCAAGACGCGGCGATCGCGTATCGACACAGGAACCTTCCCGATGCTGCGACATCTCCCGCGATACCTCCTCGCGCTTTGCCTTGCCTTCGGCGGCGGCAGCCTCGGCAACTCCGCTTTGGCGCAGGCAAATGCCCCGGACCGGCCGCGAAGCGACGGCGGCAAGGCGCAGGGCGAGACCGCCGGTCCCGGCGTGCTGCGCCTGCTGCCCGCCGACGCCGTCTCCGAACGCCAGATCACCATCGCCGGCAAGCCCCTCGCCTATACGGCGACGGCGGGCACGCTGCCGCTCTATGAAACCTCGGGCGAGCAATCCGCAGCGATCTTCTATACGGCCTATGTCGCGAAGGATGCCGGCAGCAACCGGCCGCTGACATTCGTGTTCAACGGCGGGCCGGGAGCCGCCTCGGCCTATCTCCACATGGGTTTCGTCGGCCCGCGCATCCTCCCGCTGGGGCCGCAGGGCCGGGAGCCTTCCCGCGCC
The DNA here is from genome assembly GCA_035556495.1 of Xanthobacteraceae bacterium. Lineage (GTDB taxonomy): Bacteria > Pseudomonadota > Alphaproteobacteria > Rhizobiales > Xanthobacteraceae > CANKHJ01. The sequence goes on from DATMEW010000139.1 coordinate 15,793, forward strand.
CAGCTCGCCGACAATCCGCACACATGGCTTGCCTTCACCGATCTCGTGATGATCGATCCGGTCGGCACGGGCTGGAGCCGCGCCGCCAAGCCGGACGGCGACAAGCCATTCCGCACCGTGCAGGGCGACGCCGGCAGCATCGCCAAGGCCATCGCGCTTTATGTCACCCGCAATGGCCGCCACGCCGCGCCGCTGTATCTCCTCGGGGAAAGCTATGGCGGCTTCCGCGCCGCCAAAGTCGCGCGCGCGCTCCAGCGCGAGCAGAGCCTGTTCGCCTCCGGCATCGTCATGGTGTCGCCATTGCTCGACGGCGCCTATGTGTTCGGTTCGAGTTCCTCGGCGCTGGCGTCCGCGCTTCAGTTTCCGTCCGTGGTCGCCTCCGAGCTGGAGCGGCGCGGCACGTTCAGCCTGCAAACGATGGCCGAGGCCGAACGCTTCGCCCTCACCGACTATCTCATCACCCTAGCGGGACCGCCGCTGACAGGAGACGCGGCCCGCGCTTTCCATGACCGCATCGCCGCCATGACCGGCCTCTCGCCGGACGTCGTCGCGGACGCGCGCGGCCATATCACCGAAGCCGCAGCGCGCATCCGCAAGGATGGCATGCCGCTGATCACGAGCATCTACGATGGCGGCGTCGCGGTGGAAAATCCGTTTCCGGAATCGGGACGGCGCCGGGTCGATCCGCTGCTGGACGGCGCGACCCGCGCCTATGGCAGCGCCTTCGCCGCCTATGCGCGGGACGAACTCGGCTTCCGCACGGACATGACCTACGCCCTTCTCGCGCCAAGCCGCTGGGACTGGGGCGACGCCGGCCGTCTCGGCGCCAGCGCGATGGGCGATCTGCGCGAATTGCTGACCCTCGACCGTTCGTTCCGGCTGCTGGTGATGCACGGCTATAGCGACCTCGTCACCACCTATGGCGTGAGCCGCTATCTTCTCGACCAGTTGCCGTTCGGCCGTCCCGACCGCGCGGCGCTGAAGGTCTATCGCGGCGGCCACATGATGTATCTCAACGAGGATACGCTCCGCGAAGCGACCGAGGATGCCCGCGCGTTCTATCGCGCCGGTGCTGCCCGCGATCCGCGATAGCGTCGCCGCACAACCAGTCGCCGCAGCAGGCCCGGCCGCACGAGCGGGCGGATGCGCTCGTGGATCAGGCGGTTGAAGGCGTTGAAGTGCAGATGATGATCCTTCCCCTTCGGCTCGACCATATAACGCTCGTCCGCGACACCGTCGCGGAGCAGATCGTC
>DATMEW010000140.1:0-24219 GCA_035556495.1 Xanthobacteraceae bacterium
TCGTCTGCTCGCAACACCTCTGACAGACCTGGAGCGGGATTACATCCATAGACGAATTGCCGAAGTTCGGGGTTTAATCGTGGCGTTGGGAGGAAGTGAGCCCGGTGCGGGCGGCATCCCGGCGGCGTAAGCGTAAAGTGCACGCATGAGCGGGGGCTTGTTTTGTTGGCAGGTGTCTCCGTGTGCAACCTCTACAGCCACACCAAAGGCCAAGCCACCATCATCGCCCTGACCCAGGCCATGCGGGACGGCACGGGCAACCTGCCGCCCCATCCGGGCATCTTCCCGGATTACGCCGCCCCGGTCGTCAGAAACGCCCCGGACGGCGTGCGCGAGCTGGCCCTGGCGCGCTGGGGCATGCCGTCCTCTGCGCAGGGGCTCTATCAGGCGGCCATGCGGCGGGCGGACAAGCTCCGCGTCAAGGGGCAGGAGGTCGATCTCCCGAAGATGGTCTAATGCCCCGTCATCATCTCCAACTCTCTCGCGCGTTCCCGCGTCAGCGCGTATTCGCATGTCGCCGCCTCGATGCGAGCGATGGAGCCTTGGCCGCCGGCATAATAGGCGCAATTCGCGTCCCGATAAGAGATCCACTTACGTTGGGCATTGCGTAGGGCAGACTTCTGGGGGTCGCTTTCCGCATCCGTTACTCGCCGATACGCCGCGTTCAGCCGGCGATCCCATTGGTCGCGCAGGCGGTTCACACACTGCATCATGTCAACTGTGGTGCCTGCGCACTCTTGACCCACTTGAGCGGACCAGTCGCCGGACGATATAGCGGATGTAGGAGCGGGCGTTGCCACCTGTGCTCCAGCGGTACAAAGACGAAAAGTTTGTCCGCCCAGACGGAATGCCGTTGAGGAGATCCGTACATAGCGACCGTTCACTGTTTCGGCGTGTCCTTCACCATCGCATAAAGCTCGAAAGCGGACATCGTTTCCTTTGACAGTCACCTTTTTCACGGTACAGAACATTTCGTAGGCATCGGTCAGTTGATCGCCGTTGATGACTCGCACGAAATCGCCAAGCATATCGCTATGGCGCTGTATCATTTGGTCATCGTTCAGCGGGCATAGGCTCGCGTCGGTGACATACTTCCCGTCGGTAAACGGAAGCGGCTGGGCAAGCACAGGAGACGCGCCGACCGCAAGAAAGGCGAGTGCTCCGAGAGCAACGGATATCCACATTCTAACTTCGCTCTTTTATGTCAATAACTGGGAAAGCGGTGCGCCACAATTGCCGCCGATGGCGCGCCCGTCAACGTTCTTGACTTACGGCCCATGGTCCAAAATGGCGCGCGAGGCGCCAGTCTCTCGCTGAGCCCGAGCCGGGAACCGGCCATGGCGCACTGGGGGAATGCCGTCCGGAGCGGTGCGTCAAAGTGAAGACGACGTTTCCGTGACCGAATATGGTAACGGGGTGAAGAGGGAGTGGTCCAGGTAGCAGGCGGATGGGCACAAGATCGAAAGTGACGGGTAGCTCGCCACACCATAGCGAGAACCACTCTGTTGAGCGGATCGGTTGGCTGCGCGCCGCCGTGCTTGGCGCGAATGACGGTATCCTGTCGACCGCCAGTTTGATCGTTGGCGTCGCTGCTGCGGAAGCCTCTCGCGGGAGCGTGCTGATTGCCGGACTGGCCGGACTTGTCGCCGGCGCAATGTCGATGGCCGCAGGCGAATATGTCTCGGTCAGCTCGCAGGCGGACACAGAAAAGGCCGACATTGCTCGTGAGGCCAGCGAGTTGCAGGACAATCCTGAGGCCGAGCTCGATGAGCTGACCGGCATCTACGTTGGGCGCGGGTTGACTCCGGATCTTGCTAAACAGGTGGCCGAGCAACTGATGTTGAGGGACGCTCTCGGCGCTCATATGCGTGACGAATTGCACCTTTCTGAGATGACAGCGGCGCGCCCGGTCCAGGCTGCACTGACTTCTGCGGCGACGTTTGCGGCAGGGGCCGCTCTACCGATGCTGATAGCAACTGTTGCACCCGAATGGATAATGGGCGTCGCTGTAACCGTCTCTACGCTTGTCTTTCTAGCTATGCTCGGCGCGATCGGCGCGGCAGCAGGAAGAGCCGGCATGGCGAAGCCAGTCGTGCGGGTGACGTTCTGGGGAGCGCTTGCGCTGGCGATCACGGCCGGAATCGGTAAGCTGTTCGGAACGGTGGTGTGACAGGCCAGGAGCGCGGCCTGGAACAGTAGTTCTAGGCCAAGGCTGCCGCGAAGGAAGGGTGATACGATGTCCATCGCCCACTAAGGCGGGCGGGGATCATTGCATTCGTGACTGCGAATGATCTGAGGAGAATCTGGTTTGATCTTCGGCTGTTTCGATTTCGCGGCCTGTCGCGTTCAGCGACATCTGGATCAGATACGCAATATCTCCAAGTTGATGCTGCTGCGCGAGCAGCAACGCTTTGGTGAGGCTCGCCTCGATTCTCCGGGCGATTTGCGCTCTGCTCATTGCCGCCTCCCCATTTCGGAGCCCCCGCTCCTTGGTCGCCCGGCGATTCGCCGAGCAAATTGAATCAATTTCAATTCAATTTCGCCACGATTGCAACGTTTCACCGCCTCAATTTTTCGTTGTTGTAAGGGATCGGTTATGCTTTGTGCGCGGCAAGGCCGTGAAAAGGGCCAGAGGGGTGGGGAAGACCAATGAATCGGCCTGTTAAAGGTATGCAGCCGCTGACTAATAATTATCAGCGCGAGCCCGGCGAAGATTCGGGCGAAGTTGGTGAGGCGGTGGATTTGATCGCGCTCTGGCGCCGTATCCAGAGCCCCGAGCGCCGAAGGGTCCTGATGGATCTGGCGCGGCTACTGGCGGATGATTAGACTGCGCGCTGCGATTAGGCCCCGATCAGGCTGACTTGCGCTTTGCGGCGCCCTTCGCAGATTTCGTGACCGCGGTCTTTGCCTTGGAGGTCGGTACGGCTTCAGCCTCGACCTCGCGGCCGCCCTTGATCGGTAGTTTGAACTGTGGCTGCTTGCGCATCTGCTCTTGTTTGGCCGCGGTTACCTTCTTCGCGGCCGACTGCTTTGTTGGAGCCTTTTCGGCATCGATGCTCTTGCGCAGCGCGTCCATCAGGTTGACGACGTTCGACGGCGCCTTGGCGCTCGGTCGTGACTTCGGAGCTTCGCCCGCGCTCTTAGATTTGAGCATTTCGACCAAAGCCGTTTCATACCGATCGACGAATTTGCTTGGTTCGAAATTGGCGGCCTTGCTGTCGAGAATGTGCTCGGCCAGCTTGAGCATATCAGGAGGCGTGTTGACCTCCTCGATGTCGTCAAAATACGCCCCCTCGTCGCGAACCTCATAGGGATAACGCAGGGATGTGCCGAGGATGCCTTTGCCCCATGGCATGAGCATCATCACCCGCTCGCGCTTGTTGAGGACAACCCGCCCCAGCGCCACCATCTCCTTGCCCTTCATGGCGTCCCGGATGACAGCATACGCGTCCTGTCCGACTGTGTCGTTCGGCGCGATGTAATAGGGATTGTCGATGTAGCGCTCATCGATTTGGACACGCGGCACGAAGCTGTCGATCTCGACAGTGTGGCTGCTCTCGATCTCGATCGCCTCCAGTTCCTCGTCCTCGATCTGGACATAGGTGTCCTTGGCGATCTCGTAGCCCTTGCCTTTGTCCTGGCTCTCCACGGGCTCGCGAGTCACTTCGTCGACGAGCTGCTGGCGGAGGCGGTTTCCTGTCAGCTTGTTGATCTGGCGAAAGGACACCCGCTCCGTGCTGGACGCGACGGGAAACAGGGCAATGGGGCAGGAGACCAGGGAAAGCTTCAGATAGCCCTTCCAATAGGGACGCGGCGCCATGGGACTACTCCGGTACGCAACACTTGCCCTTGATGATTCCCTCCTCGGCAAATGGTTGCTGCGAGTCGAAAATTTCGGTCCGGAACCGGGCCATGCGGGGGGCATCGGTAACCGGTAACGCAATGGGAGTGCCTCCATGGCCGACGATCCAAAAGCCGCGGTCCCCAGGACCGTAGCCGCATCAGCATCAATCAGGACCACGAAGTCCGGTACTGGACCGAGAAATTCGACGTCTCGGCCGAAGCGCTGAAAGCCGCCGTGCAAAAGGTGGGCCCCTCCGCCGACGCGGTGGCAAAAGAGCTAGGGAAGGGCTGAGCGCGGCACCGGCGGTCCAAGAAGAATGGAGATGGGCCGCCGGTGAGCCACCGAACCGAGGGGCGATGAGATCGGGGCTATACCTTTCGTGTGGAAATTAGGTCTGGGAGCCCGGTCTCTTCCGGCTCCTGCTTTTTCTCGCGCCGCACGGCATCGGCGACTGCCGCAGGCGATGTTCCAACTCGGGCAATGGTGAATAAAAGTTCCGACCGATCAACATTGAGGACATTGCACCAATAGCCAATCTCCTCCGGATCTGAGGTGTCGATAAAGGCGACCCTCGATATGTTCGCCATGACGAACTCCTCACACTTTGGGGGGCAGGTCTCCCCGTTCGAATACAGGTACGTTCTCGACGTTCTCCTGGCGTCCTATAGGGACATCTTCCGCTCCACGACGGATTTCCTCATTCGAGGAATCCAGCCCATCCACGGTCTCGTTTGCCCCACTGCCGGAATCATGAGGCTTGGGGCGAACCGGACCGCCGACGATCTCCGCCGCGACGGAAGCCGCGGTATCTTTAATCGCTCCGAGAGCGGTATCTTTGTCGTTTGCCGCCATAGCTGTTCTCCGTAATGGGGGTCTCCGCCGGGACAACTGCATGTAGGGAGCGGCGTTCCACGTCACTCATATCGGGAACCAAATCGCCATCCGCACGATAGACAGGGCGATGCGGAGAATATCGGATGAGCAACAAAACAGTCGCGATCTTGGCTGCCGTGGCCGTCGCACTTTTGGCGGCCATCTTTGGCTATGGCATGCAGGGGACCCCACCCGCAGTTCCTCCGCCTTCCGAAGGAACCGACCGGAGCGAAGCACGAAGTCCGGCCGGGAAGGCGGGGCAAATTCCTAACGCCAATCCGGAGACATCAGGCGCTTCAGGGCATGGTGACATGGGCGACGGATCGGGGGCTGTCCGATCACCGGGGCGAGGCGGCAGCCCAGCGCCGCAATAATCCTTGCCCGCGCTACTATAAGCTCCAGTCGGTTCTCCTCGTCCTGACAGGAGCATGCGTAGGCCGGTCTCGCATAGCTTGGCGACCTCCGGGCCGGATGGCCCGGCACCCGCCGAGGCATCGGAGTGCCAGAGTGTGACGCAGGCAGTCCGCCGCGCTGAGGGCACCAAGCGACTAGCCCGACGGCGGTGCACATGACCCGACCTTTCTCAATTCGACGTAGGTCTCGGGCCCATAATGAATGGTATTTCGCGAATAGTAGGGGGGCACCTGCATATCAAACTGTGCGTGATCATGACTTTGGTTACTGCGCAGCAGGTCTGTGCGACTACCGATGTCCAACCTCATTCTTTCGCCTGATCTGAACACTACTGGCTGCGGAGTGAGACTGAGTTTCAGCGTCACCGCTTTTCCGGGCGTGAGGGGCTCTGGTATGTCGACATCGATCGCAATTTCGGTCGCGGTGCTTCGCTCAACGTCGATCTTGCGGCAGGCTGCGCGGATCGTTCCGAGTGACAACAAATGATAAATCCCATCCATGTCCACGCGGCCGAGCCGTGCAACCACCTGCGAGTCGATTTCATTGCTGCTGAAAGAAATACTTGCAGTCACCGGCCCTGAAAACTCGACATACTCACTGATCGCGGTCTCAAAGCTCACGAGCTGGTTGGCCACCTCATCGAAACCGGCCGTTACGATCCCACCCAGCGGCACAGCGGCCCAGCGATTTGATCCGGTCTCGCCAGCGCTTGTAGTAAGGCGGTGCATGACCCTATCAGCGCCCGCTGACGCGGGGTAAAAGCGGACCGGTTCGCTGTCCGGAATGGGAAAGTTGCCGGCGGTGCGATAATCGTCCGCACCCTCCGTCCAGTAGCGGACCGGCCGCTGCTGCCTGTATCCATTTTCAGCGCCGAAAATGATGTGATCGAAGAAGGCGAGCGCCTCACTCTGCCAGTGATAGCAGGGCAGTTCGTAGTTCGCCGGCCCGATGATCAGCCATTTCCGGTCTGGTGGAGTGCCTGCGTTCTCGAACAAATCATACGCGCCAAACTGGTGCAGATTAAAGTGGCCCGGATTCTGGGTGACGACGAAGGGAACGGTGATCTTGCCGAGCGCCCCTGATGGTCCTGCTGGCAAGGGGCTTGTCGCGCGAGTCTTGCCGTCGAGCACTATTGCAGCGAACAGCTCGCGCATCGGCTTGGCTGGCGCTCTCTTCTGAAATCCTTTCATGATCCGGTCCATGCGCTTTTTGACCTGCGGCCACCACCAACGCTTGAGTGGTGAATTCAGGATATTGCTCATGATCGCCCGCATTAGGGGCGGGACATGAAGCTTGATCTGAAAAGGTGTGAAGTTCGCGCCCATCCAGAGCGCCAGAAAGTCCGGCTGTGGTCCTCCACCAAACATCATTATGTGACGGAAATAATCGGTGCACATTTCGATGGCAAAAAAGCCTTTCAGCGCCGGGGGCGCATGAATGGCGACCTGGGGCTGTGTCATGCCGTAATAGGAGGTTCCGAACAGCACCACATTGCCGTCGCACCAGGGCTGCTGCGCGATCCATGCGATGGTTTTGGCATGGTCCTCGACGTCGGTGTCGTTGAAGATGACTACGCTTTCGCCTTGGGATCGGCCCATACCCCGGCGAGCCACGATGACGTGGGCGTAGCCGCGATCGGTGAATACGGGCGGGCTTCCGGTCTCATTGGTGCCGATAGGCGCTCCGCTTGACTGCAACTCCTTGGCATAGGCCGAATAGCAGAGGATTGCGGGATAGCGCCCTTCTGCCGTAGGCGTGTAAACGTCAGCCGCCAGCGAGATGCCATCGCTGACCGGGATCATTTGGTCGGAATAGAGCTGGCAGCCCAATCCTGTCCGGACCGCCGAACCCGGTGCCCAACCCGCGAGCTGCGGACCATGAGTTCCTCCCCGCAACGGAACAAGATTGTCCCAGAATTTGGCTTTGCCGGGGGCAACATTCATGATCATTTTGCCTTCGTCGTGTTCAGCGGGGTGCCGCGGAGGATTGGTGTACATCGTTGCTGTCGGACCGTCTAACGGCCGCATGACCAAGGGCCGCGCGGATGTGTCGCTCACCGAGCTGTCCCGCAGCTTTACCGGCCTGCCGGCCCTATCTGAGCAGCCTATAGGCTCCAGTCCTTGCGCCGCTCGTCCCGATACATCCGGACGATCTCCCGCGGCTTGTCGGCGCGCGGGCCGAAGGCGCCCTTGTCAGGCAGTTCAGACGCCTATCAATCGCTCACGGCTGACAGCGTCCGGGCCGATCTGAGCGGTCTATAGGGTCAGCTCTCGCACAAACCTCCAAAAGAGACCCCTGTGACACTTTGCGTGATTTGTTGCCCGTTACGGTATTCCTGAAGTGTCACAAGGTAATGATTTAATACAGTATTCTGTCTGATCGTCCGGCCTGTCACGCCGGAGGTCGCGGGTTCGAGCCCCGTCGCTCCCGCCATCCACCAAATACAGCATTCCACATCACGCTTGAGTGGCTCAGCTTGGGATACTGCTGTGTTTACCCAATGATACCGGCTGACCGGATAGAGGCCGCGAAGAGTCCTGGGACTGCTGTGATATAGTGCTGAAGACCTGCCCGGATTCCTCCACATCAGGCCTTGCGCATCAACATGGTCATTCCACGCACGGAATAGTCTTCATTCGGTCTCCACCATGGACCGTTCCTGATCTTTTGAATGTCGTCGGCGGAGGGCGCTTCCAGACGATCTTCCCAGATGGCTACCTTAGCTAGAGGCGATGTCTCAAACTGATAAAGGATGTCAAGCCGGGGTGTTCGGGTAATCAGCTTGGTGTCAAAGGTCCAATCAATGGCAGCGGTGATGACTTCAGGTGCGTGACCGGAAAGTGCCGATTTCATTTCATCTCGGCTCAAATAGAGATGACTCCATTTCGGAATGGGATCGTTAGGTGCGCCAAAGCTGAATGTTGCCCCGATATAACCAAGCATGGCGTGATGTCCGCGGGCGGATGTCCAGATTGGATGTCCGTGTAGAAAGACAAACCCGCCTGGCTTTAGAATTCTGTTGATGCTTTCCAGTGCGATCGGGATATCTTCCAGGTGCTCGAGAAGATTGACTGCAAAAACCGCGTCGACGCTGGATGTGCCCAGGGTCTGCGAAGCTGTTCGAGCGTCGATGGTTGCGATCTCAATATTTTCTGCGGAATTCTGAGCCCATCCATCGGTCATATCTGAGGCGATCACGCGCGCTGCGCCGCGATCCCGAAGGGCGGTAGCGGATTTCAGCCAAGGGTCGGAGCCAAGCTCGAGAACGATCTTCCCTGAAAGCTCATAACTCTGATGCAGCGCGTCAACCATGATCTCGTGAAATTCGGGCATGCCTTGCTCTCTAGTTTGGTGTCTGGGAGCCCGTGGCGCGAAGCCACTCAGAATGTTTTGCGATCTCGGCTTGAATGACGTTCAGATTGCCAACGTCCTGCTGTGATACAAAATTACGGTACTTCTCGAACCGAGATGCAATCTGATCTTCTTCTGTCTTAAAATGGCTGCCTAAAGCGATATCTACGCCATCATAGATAACAGTGTCATGTTGGGGGAAAAGGTCCGGCGCTTCTGCCGGTAGGTCATGGATATCAATATGCCCCAATAGACGCTTGGCTAAAGTAGCCATTACCTCGCCCTGTGGGTGGTTTAGATTGTGCATCAGTCGCCGACTCTTAAAATGATCAGAGATGAAATCGCTGATGAAAACATCACATTGGCGATCGATCTCGACCGATGTTATGTAATTCAAATTCTGCCTGATGCTGATCTTTACCGTTTCTGCCATGGCTGTTGAAGTTTGTTGGATCAGAGAGAGCATCTGACTGATTGATCGATCAGCTAGCACATGATTCATCAATAGAGAATCCAGATAGATAAAATCGGCATCGTCGCTGGCGAGTGCTCCAACAACGGCGGATGATGTTTCCCAAGGATTGTAGACCGAAAAATTGATCTGAGGGAACGCCACCGCTCTAACGTTGTGCGTGGCGCATAATTTTCTAATTGTGACATGATCATGCCAAATGCTACGTTGAAAGCTATGCGGTTGGAAAAATAGAAGGGATAGCTGAGGCAGTATCACTTCGCAAAAATTCTGAGCATCACTGTCTCGCATTTCGTAGCTGGGAGGTATTTCGACTATCTCGAAATTTTCATTGAAATGCTTGGAACGTTGGAGCAGCCAGCGCATAGCTGCGGCTTGGCAATTGCCGAATAATGCGTAGCGATTCACTGCTGTCCCTCCCTTCGTAGTCTGTTGTGATTTGTTGTAGCTTTGAGACAGCTACTCACACCAGTGACAGCATTTCGTATCCATAAAACCGTGTCTGCCACACTTGCTGTCCCTGCAATTCATTTCCGAAGCGGTTCACCATCGCCGTGAAATATTGCTTGTGATAGCTGAGCCCGACGAGGATCAGCTTGTTCTCTCCCATGATGAGCGGCACGAATTTCGGTCGCCCCGTCATGAGAATACTGGCGACGCCTTCCATCACGCCCGGCCAGCCGGGATTGCAGATGTCGTCGAAAATGATGGCGCCACCGTGATGGGTGACAGCCTCGGCGAAGCGGTAATCATTCACGACGTGCTCGGCGAGATGCCCGCCATCGATGCTGAAGAGCTGGAACGGACCGTAGCGGTCGAGCAGTGCGATCTGATCCTTCACTGTCAGGGCGAAGGAGTTCGTGATGAGGTGGTCCAGGGCGGGGGAGCCGAACTTCGTCACATTGGTGCGAAATCCCTCCAGCATGTTGGTCAGCCCGCCGCCGGAATTGTCGATGTTGCCCGCCTGGTTGTCGAACAGATCGATGGCGAGGGAGGGACGCTGATCCACGGCGTGAAACAGTCCCAGGATGAATTTGCCCTGATAGACCCCGATTTCGCAGGCGCCGCCGGCGATGCCCGCGGCATTCATCTCCTCCGCGAGATGGGCGGTCACTTCCATGAAGCGAGGACTGAGCCAGCCGGCCACGTTTGGAAATCCCTGTTCCAGGTAGTTCCGGACGGCGGCTACGGACATTTTTTGACCTCTTGTCGGCGCAATACTGTAAAATTGCAGCGGGAGAAGTGTAAAGTATGGCACGCTTCCATGCACGCCTATTTGTGGAGTGTATACCGGAATGGCTGTCGATGCTTCCTGGCCTCTCCTGAACGCCCTGACGGTCCAGCAGCGCGTCATCGGCGCGCTGGTGCTTCGCGATCTGCGTACGCGGTTCGGGCGGACGATTTTCGGCGCCATCATCATCGTGGCGTGGCCGCTATCCCACCTGATCACTCTGACGATCGTCTATTCGTTCGTCCGGAAATTGATCCCCATCGGGACGGACGTGACGGTGTTCATCGCCACCGGCGTCATTCCCTATATTCTCTGCCTTTATCCGTCGCGAATGATCATGCTTTCGCTGCAAAGCAACAAGCAGCTCCTGGCCTTTCCGATCATCAAGAGTGTCGATATCATCGCGGCGCGCGCCGTCGTTGAAATCGTGGCGGCCTTCTGGGTCGTCGCCATCTACCTTCTGATGCTGACCCTGCTGGATTTTCCGGTCTGGCCGCAGCGTCCGGAAGATGCGGTCGCAGCAGTGCTGGCCACGATCTACCTTGCCTTTGCCCTCGGAATGCTGAGCGCGCTGATGTATGCGCTGATGCGGGTCTGGATAGGCGTGCATATCCTGATCGTGATCCTGATGTACATTTCCTCCGGTCTGTTTTTCGTCCCGTCCAGCCTGCCGCAACGGCTTCAGGACGTTCTGTGGTTCAATCCGATGCTTCACGCGGTGGAGTGGCTGCGCTCGGCCTATTACGACGGCTACGGTTACGGCCTGCTCGACAAGGGCTACCTGCTGGGGTTTGCGACGGCGGTTTTGTTCATCGCCATGCTGCTGGAGCGGCTGGTGCGGGGACGGTATCTTCAAACCTAGCCGGTCCGTCCCGTTCCACCCCGAGCGTTGCCCCAAGAGTTGCGGCCAAAGCCTGCTGAAGGGCCTGCAAGCTGCTGCGGGCGCGGCACCGTGAGGCTGCCGCCTGATTATTGCCCTTAACCCTTGCCACCCTTGTGGCACTGCGGTAAGGCTGCCCGCAATTCGCGTCTTTGGAACGAATCCGGAGTGCTTCTGGCCGGAAATCGTTGATTTTTTCCGGCCGAGACCCCCGATAAGACCGATGCGGCCCACCGCTGCCCCACAGGCGGCCGGCAGCGTCGGAAGGATGACCCGATGGGTGCATTGTTGCAGGATTATCTTCCGCTGGTGGTTTTCATCGGCGTGTCGCTGGCGCTCGGCGCCGCGCTGTTGATCGCGCCCTTCATTGTCGCCTACCAGCAGCCGGACCCGGAAAAGCTCTCGGCCTACGAATGCGGCTTCAACGCCTTCGACGACGCCCGCATGAAATTCGACGTGCGGTTCTATCTGGTCGCCATCCTGTTCATTATCTTCGATCTGGAGGTGGCGTTTCTGTTTCCCTGGGCGGTCGCCTTTGGCGAACTTGGCGTGTTCGGCTTCTGGTCGATGATGGTCTTCCTCGCCGTGCTGACCATCGGCTTCATCTATGAGTGGCGCAAGGGAGCGCTGGAATGGGATTGACCCCGCAGACCCGCGCCGCCGGCGATATGGCAGCGCCGGTTGCCGGCCCCCTCGTGGCGCCGGCGGCTACCGGTATTCTCGATCCTCGCACCGGCAGGCCGGTCGGGTCGGATGACGCTTTTTTCACGGGTCTCAACGAGGAACTGTCCGACAAGGGCTTCCTGGTCACCACGGCCGACGACCTGATCACCTGGGCGCGGACCGGCTCGCTGATGTGGATGACCTTCGGGCTCGCCTGCTGCGCCGTGGAGATGATGCAGGTTTCGATGCCGCGCTACGATGTCGAGCGCTTCGGCTTCGCGCCTCGCGCCTCGCCGCGCCAGTCGGACGTCATGATCGTCGCCGGCACGCTGACCAACAAGATGGCTCCCGCGCTCCGCAAGGTCTACGACCAGATGCCGGAACCGCGCTACGTCATCTCCATGGGCTCGTGCGCCAATGGCGGCGGCTATTACCATTACAGCTATGCGGTGGTCCGGGGCTGCGATCGGATCGTTCCGGTTGACATATATGTGCCCGGCTGTCCGCCGACCGCCGAGGCGCTGCTCTATGGCGTTCTGCTGTTGCAGAAAAAAATCCGCCGCACCGGCACGATCGAGCGGTGAGGGGCCATGACCGAAGCGCTCACACGCCTGGGTGAACATCTTCTGGCCGCACTGCCCGGTGCGGTGACCGGTCATGAACTCGTTTTCGACCAGTTGGTGATTCACGCCGAGGCGTCCGAGATCATTCGCGTCGCCACTTTCCTGCGTGACGATCCCGGCTGCCAGTTCTGGAACTTTCTCGATGTGACCGCGGTGGACTGGCCGAAGCGCGAGCAGCGCTTCGATGTCGTCTATCATTTTCTGTCGCCGCGCCTGAACGCTCGTATCCGCGTGAAAATCCGCACTGACGAGACGACGCCGGTGGCCTCTTTGATCGGGGTGTTTCCGGGGGCCGACTGGTTCGAACGCGAGACCTACGACCTTTATGGCGTGCTGTTCACCGGCCATCCGGACATGCGCCGCATCCTCACGGATTACGGCTTCGAAGGCCATCCGCTGCGCAAGGACTTCCCGCTCACGGGCTTTGTCGAAGTGCGCTGGGACGACGAGCAGAAGCGTGTGGTTTATGACCCCGTGAAGCTGGCGCAGGAATTCCGCAACTTCGATTTCCTCTCGCCATGGGAAGGGCCGGACTATCTGCTGCCCGGCGATGAGAAGGCCGAAGCCAAGCCGGGGAAGGTTTAAAGCCATGCCCGATGCCGCATCGCTCTCCGGAGGCTGTCTCTGCGGGGCCGTTCGCTTCACCGCGACGGCCGATTTCCTGGCGCAGGAAGCGTGTCATTGCAGTATGTGCCGGCGCTGGGTGGGTGGGCCGTTTCTCGGGGTTCCCTGCGGCACGAGCGTGAAGGTGGAGGATGAGCGCGCGTTGCTTGCCTATCCGTCGTCCGAATGGGGCGAGCGGGTATCCTGCGCGCGCTGCGGTTCCGCGCTGTTCTGGCGGCTGCGCGCGACCGGCGCTTGCGAGGTAGCCGCCGGCGCTTTCGATGACGCTGGAAGCCTGCCGCTGATACGGGAAATCTATGTCGACGAGCAGCCGGACACTTACGCTTTCGCCAACAAGACCGAGCGACTGACCGGCGCCGAGGTGATGGCAGCCTTCCAGGCAAACCAGGATTCGTGAGCAGTGGCCGAAACGCAGCTTCGCAATTTCACGATCAACTTCGGCCCGCAGCATCCCGCGGCCCATGGTGTGCTGCGGCTCGTGCTGGAACTCGACGGCGAGGTGGTCGAGCGCGTCGATCCGCATATCGGCCTGCTGCATCGCGGGACCGAAAAGCTGATCGAAGCCAAGACCTATCTCCAGGCGGTGCCGTATTTCGACCGGCTCGATTACGTCGCGCCGATGAATCAGGAGCATGCCTTCTGCCTCGCGATTGAGAAGCTGCTCGGCATCACGGTGCCGCGCCGGGGGCAGCTCATCCGCGTGCTCTATTCGGAGATCGGGCGGCTGCTGTCGCATCTCCTGAACGTGACGACCCAGGCCATGGATGTCGGCGCGCTGACGCCGCCGCTCTGGGGCTTCGAGGAGCGCGAGAAGCTGATGGTGTTCTACGAGCGCGCTTCCGGCAGCCGGATGCATGCCGCGTATTTCCGGCCGGGCGGGGTGCATCAGGACCTGCCGCCGGCGCTGATCGACGATATCGAGGGCTTCTGCGACCCGTTCCTCAAGGTCGTGGACGATCTCGAAGTGCTGCTGACGGAAAACCGCATCTTCAAGCAGCGCAATGTCGATATCGGCGTGGTCAGCCTGGAGGATGCGTGGGCTTGGGGCTTCTCCGGCGTCATGGTGCGCGGTTCCGGCGCGGCCTGGGACCTGCGCAAGGCGCAGCCTTACGAATGCTATGACGAGATGGAATTCGACATTCCCATCGGCAGGAACGGCGACTGCTACGACCGCTATTGCATTCGCGTCGAGGAGATGCGCCAGTCCGTGCGCATCATGAAGCAGTGCGTCGAGAAGCTGCGCGCGCCGGACGGGCAGGGGCCGGTCACCGTGCTTGACAACAAGGTGACGCCGCCGCGCCGCGGCGAGATGAAGCGCTCCATGGAAGCGCTGATCCACCACTTCAAACTCTACACCGAAGGCTTCCACGTGCCGGCCGGCGAGGTCTATGCCGCCGTCGAGGCGCCGAAGGGCGAATTCGGCGTCTATCTCGTCGCCGACGGCACCAACAAGCCTTACAAGTGCAAGATCCGCGCGCCGGGCTTTGCGCATCTTCAGGCCATGGATTTCCTGTGCAAGGGCCACATGCTTGCGGACGTTTCCGCGATCCTGGGATCGCTCGATATCGTGTTCGGGGAGGTTGACCGGTAATGTCCGTTCGTCGCCTCGCAGATGATGCCGTGCAGCCGGCGGATTTCGTCTTTTCGGACGAGAATCTGGTTTGGGCGCAGGCGCAGATCGCCAAATATCCCGAAGGCCGGCAGGCTTCGGCAGTCATCCCGCTGCTGTGGCGCGCCCAGGAGCAGAGCGGCGGCTGGACGCCGAAGAAGGCTATCGAATACATCGCCGACATGCTGGCGATGCCGTATATCCGCGTGCTGGAAGTCGCGACCTTCTACACCCAGTTCCAGCTCAGCCCGGTCGGCCGCAAGGCCCATATCCAGGTCTGCGGCACCACGCCCTGCATGCTGCGCGGCGCCGGCGACATCATCGATGTCTGCAAGAGCCGCATCCATCCCGAGCCGTTCCATCTCTCGGCGGATGGCGATTTCTCCTGGGAGGAGGTCGAGTGTCTCGGGGTCTGCGTGAACGCGCCCATGGCGCTGGTCTGGCACGACACCTATGAGGACCTGACGGCGGAGAATTTCGAGAAGGTGCTGGACGGCTTTGCGAGCGGCAAGCCGGTGAAGCCCGGCCCCCAGATCGACCGTCAGTTCTCCGCCCCCCAGGGCGGACCGACCACGCTGACCGACGAGGCGCTGTACGACCGTACGAAACGCCATGGCGGCGCGCCGCTGACGGACCGCGATGCCAAGAAGCCGGGCGAAGCTGCGAATGTGGCCGAGACGCCGATTCCGAAGCCGCCGATTGCCGATTCATCCGACGAGAGGCGGCGCTGATGCTCGCTGACAAGGATCGTATCTTCACCAATCTCTACGGGCTCCATGACTGGGGTCTCGATGGCGCGCGCGCCCGCGGCGGCTGGGATGGCACGAAGGATATTCTCGCCAAGGGGCGGGACTGGATCATCAACGAGATGAAGGCGTCCGGCCTGCGCGGGCGCGGCGGCGCGGGATTCCCGACAGGGCTGAAATGGTCCTTCATGCCGAAGGAGTCCAAGGACGGGCGGCCGAGCTATCTCGTCGTCAACGCTGACGAGTCCGAGCCCGGCACCTGCAAGGATCGCGAGATCATGCGCCACGACCCGCATCTGCTGGTCGAAGGCTGTCTGCTGGCCGGCTTCGCGATGAATGCGGTGGCCGCCTATATCTATGTGCGCGGCGAGTTCATCCGCGAGCGCCAGCGGCTCCAGGCGGCGGTGGATCAGGCTTATGAGGCCGGGCTGATCGGCAAGAATGCCTGTGGTTCGGGCTATGATTTCGATGTCATCGTGCATCACGGCGCCGGGGCTTACATCTGCGGCGAGGAAACTGCGCTGCTCGAAAGCCTTGAGGGCAAGAAGGGCATGCCGCGGCTGAAGCCGCCATTCCCGGCCAATGTCGGCCTCTATGGTTGCCCGACCACCGTGAACAATGTCGAATCCATCGCCGTCGCGCCGGACATCCTGCGGCGTGGCGCGGCCTGGTTCTCCGGCATCGGCCGGCCGAACAATGTCGGCACCAAGCTGTTCTGTGTGTCAGGTCATGTGAACCGGCCGTGCAACGTGGAGGAGGCCATGGGCCTGACCTTCCGCGAGCTGATCGACACCCATTGCGGCGGCATCCGTGGCGGCTGGGACAACCTGCTCTGCGTCATTCCCGGCGGCTCCTCCGTGCCGCTGGTGCCGGCGGAGCAGATCGCTGACGCCTATATGGATTTCGACACCCTGCGCGGCCTGCAATCGGGCCTCGGCACGGCGGCGGTGATCGTGATGGACAAGTCCACTGACATCGTCCGCGCCATCGCGCGACTGTCCTATTTCTACAAGCACGAGAGCTGCGGCCAGTGCACACCGTGCCGCGAGGGCACCGGCTGGATGTGGCGCGTCGTCAGCCGCATGGCGGAGGGCCGCGCCCACAAGCGCGAGATCGACGAATTGCTCGATGTCACCAAGCAGGTCGAGGGCCATACCATCTGCGCGCTGGGCGACGCCGCCGCGTGGCCGGTGCAGGGCCTGATCCGGCACTTCCGCCATGAGATCGAACGGCGGATCGACGATTATTCCGCACGGTCGCGCCATGAGATGGCGGAGCCGCTGCCTGTGGCGGCGGAGTAGGTGTAGTCATGGCCAAGATCATCGTTGACGGCACCGAGGTCGATGTTCCGCCGGAATATACGCTGCTTCAGGCGTGCGAGGCGGCGGGGGCGGAGATTCCGCGCTTCTGCTTCCACGAGCGGCTGTCTATCGCCGGCAACTGCCGGATGTGTCTGGTCGAGCTGGTCGGTTCGCCCAAGCCGGTTGCGTCCTGCGCCTGGGGCGTGCGCGACTGCCGGCCCGGCCCGAACGGGGAGCCGCCGGTCGTCAACACCCGCACGCCGATGGTGAGGAAGGCGCGCGAAGGCGTGATGGAATTCCTGCTGATCAACCACCCGCTGGATTGCCCGATCTGCGACCAGGGCGGCGAGTGCGATCTTCAGGACCAGGCCATGGCCTATGGCGTGGATTCCAGCCGGTTCCAAGAGAACAAGCGTGCCGTGGAAGAAAAGTATCTCGGGCCGCTGGTCAAGACGATCATGACTCGCTGCATTCACTGCACGCGCTGCATCCGCTTCGCGACCGAGGTGGCGGGCGTGCCGGAGCTGGGCGCCATCGGCCGCGGCGAGGACATGGAGATCACCTCCTATCTCGAACAGGCGCTGACCTCCGAGCTTCAGGGCAATGTGGTGGATCTCTGCCCCGTCGGCGCGCTGACCTCGAAGCCGTATGCCTTCGCGGCGCGGCCCTGGGAGCTTGGCAAGACCGAGTCCATCGACGTAATGGACGCCGTCGGCTCCGCGATCCGTGTCGATACGCGCGGCCGCGAAGTGATGCGCATCCTGCCGCGTCTCAACGAGGACGTGAACGAGGAGTGGATTTCCGACAAGACCCGCCATGTGGTGGATGGCTTGCGGACCCAGCGCCTCGACCAGCCCTATCTGCGCGAGAACGGCCGGCTGCGGCCGGCCTCGTGGAGCGAGGCTTTCGCCGCCATCGCGCAGAAGGTGAAGGGGACGAGCGCGGCGCGCATCGGCGCCATCGCGGGGGATCTCGCGGCCGTCGAGGAGATGTTCGCGCTCAAGGCGCTGATGGCTTCTCTCGGCACCGCCAATATCGACTGTCGGCAGGACGGCGCGCAGCTCGACCCGGCGCTGGGCCGGGCCTCGTATATCTTCAATCCGACCATCGCCGGCATCGAGCAGGCCGACGCGCTGATGATCGTCGGCGCCAATCCGCGCCGCGAGGCGCCGGTGCTGAACGCGCGTATCCGCAAGCGCTGGCGCGCGGGCGGGTTCAAGATCGCGCTGATCGGCGAACGCGCCGACCTGACCTATGATTACGACTATCTCGGCGCCGGGCCGGAAACGCTGGCCGGTCTCAAGGACGAAGTCCTTGGCAAGGCCGAGCGGCCGCTCTGGCTGATCGGGCAGGGCGCGCTGGCGCGGCCGGATGGCGCGGCCATTCTCTCGCTGGCGGCGAAGCTGGCGGCGGCCGGCGGCGCGGTGAGCGAGGGCTGGAACGGCTTCGGCGTGCTGCACACGGCGGCGGCCCGGGTCGGCGGCCTCGATATCGGCTTCGTGCCGGGCGAAGGCGGCCTCGACGCCGCGACCATGGCGGCCTATGGTACGCTGGACGTGCTGTTCTCGCTGGGCGCGGACGAGATCGACATCGCGCCGGGCGCCTTCGTCGTCTATATCGGCACCCATGGCGACCGCGGCGCGCACCGTGCCGACGTGATCCTGCCGGGCGCGGCCTATCCGGAAAAATCCGGCATCTATGTCAACACCGAGGGCCGCGTGCAGATGGCGGCGCGGGCCGCGTTCCCGCCGGGCGAGGCCCGAGACGACTGGGCGATCCTGCGGGCGCTGTCGGACGTGCTCGGCGCGCGGCTGCCCTATGATTCGCTCGCCGCGCTGCGGCAGGCGCTGTTCGCAGCGCATCCGCATATGCAGCGCGTGGACGCCATCGCGGCGGGGAATGCGGGAGACATCGAGCGCCTCGGCGGCATTGGCGGCGAGACTGACAAGGCGCCGTTCCGCAGTGCTGTCGGCGACTTCTATTTCACCAATCCGATCGCGCGGGCATCAGTCACCATGGCCGAATGCTCCGCGCTGGCCGAGGGTCGCGGCGCTCTCGTAGCCGCGGAATAGGTTCGAGGCAGGATAGGCAAGCAGGTTATGGCTGAATTCTGGTCCAGCTTCCTTTGGCCCCTGATCGTGATGGTGGCGCAGTCTTTGCTGCTGCTCGTCATCCTGCTCGTGGCCATCGCCTATATCCTGCTGGCCGATCGCAAGATCTGGGCTGCGGTGCAGATCCGGCGCGGCCCCAACGTTGTCGGGCCGTGGGGTCTGCTGCAATCTTTCGCGGACCTGCTGAAATTCGTGCTCAAGGAGCCGGTGATCCCGGCCGGCGCAAACAAGGGTCTGTTCGTGCTCGCGCCGCTGGTCTCTTGCGTGCTGGCGCTGGCGGTCTGGGCGGTGATGCCGGTGAATGCCGGATGGGTGATCGCCGATATCAATGTCGGCATCCTCTACATCTTCGCGATCTCCTCCCTCGGCGTCTACGGCGTCATCATGGCCGGCTGGGCGTCGAACTCGAAATATCCGTTCCTCGCCGCGCTGCGCTCCGCCGCGCAGATGGTGTCCTACGAAGTCTCCATCGGCTTCGTGATCGTCACCGTGCTGCTCTGCGTCGGCTCGCTGAACCTGACCGAGATCGTCGAGGCCCAGGATGGCCCCTATGGTTTGCTGAACTGGTATTGGCTGCCGCTGCTGCCGATGTTCGTGATCTTCTTCGTCTCCGCGCTGGCCGAGACGAACCGGCCGCCCTTCGACCTTGTCGAAGCGGAATCCGAGCTCGTCGCGGGCTTCATGGTGGAATACGGCTCCACCCCCTACATGCTGTTCATGCTGGGCGAATATGTCGCCATCGCCACGATGTGTTCGCTCGGCGCGATCCTGTTCCTGGGCGGCTGGCTGTCGCCGCTGCCCTTCGCACCTTTCACCTGGGTGCCCGGCGTCATCTGGTTCACGCTGAAGGCGCTGTTCATGTTCTTCCTGTTCGCGATGGCGAAAGCCATCGTGCCGCGTTACCGCTACGACCAGCTCATGCGTCTCGGCTGGAAGGTGTTCCTGCCGATCTCGCTCGCCATGGTCGTCATCGTCGCGGGCGTGCTGCAATATGGCGGCCTCGCCCCGAAATGAGGATGAGAGCATGAGACTCGACCAGGCTGCGCGCTCGATCTTCCTGACGGAATTCGTTTCGGCGTTTGTTCTCGCCATGCGCTATTTCTTCAGGCCGAAACCGACGCTGAACTATCCCTTCGAGAAGGGGCCGATCTCGCCGCGCTTCCGCGGCGAGCACGCGCTGCGCCGCTATCCCAACGGCGAGGAACGCTGCATCGCCTGCAAGCTGTGCGAGGCGATCTGTCCGGCGCAGGCCATCACCATCGAGGCCGGGCCGCGCCGCAACGACGGCACGCGCCGCACCACGCGCTACGACATCGACATGGTGAAATGCATCTATTGCGGGCTGTGCCAGGAAGCCTGCCCGGTGGACGCTATCGTCGAGGGGCCGAATTTCGAATTCGCGACCGAGACCCGCGAGGAACTCTATTACGACAAGCAGCGGCTGCTCGCGAATGGCGACCGCTGGGAACGCGAGATCGCGAAGAACATCGCGCTCGACGCGCCGTATCGGTAAGGCCGCCAGATGATCCTTCCCGCGCTGTTCTTCTATCTCTTCGCCGCGATCTGCGTCGCGTCCGCCTTCATGGTGATCGCGTCGAAGAACCCGGTGCATTCCGTGCTGTTTCTGATCCTCGCCTTCGTGAACGCTGCCGGCCTGTTCATTCTGATGGGCGCCGAGTTCCTGGCGATGATCCTCGTGGTGGTCTATGTCGGCGCGGTGGCGGTGCTGTTCCTGTTCGTCGTCATGATGCTGGACGTGAACTTCGCCGAACTGCGTGAGGGCTTCCTGCAATATCTGCCGGTCGGCGCGCTGGTCGGCTTCATCATGCTGGCGGAGCTGGTTCTGGTGCTCGGGACCTGGGTCATCGCGCCAGACGCGCAGCACGCCATCACCATGCCGATCCCGCCGGCGGATGCCGTGAGCAACACCGAGGCGCTCGGCCTCGTGCTCTATACCCGCTATATCTACTACTTCCAGGCGGCGGGCGTGATCCTGCTGGTCGCCATGATCGGCGCCATCGTGCTGTCGCTGCGGCACAAGCCCAACGTCAGGCGCCAGAATGTCTCGGATCAGGTCGCGCGCACCAAGGCCACGGCGATGGACGTGGTCAAGGTGCCGTCGGGGCAGGGGCTTTCGGAGCGGGGGCTTCAGAAATGACGATCGGCCTCGGACATTATCTTTCCGTCGCGGCGGTGCTGTTCACGCTGGGCATCTTCGGCATCTTCCTCAACCGGAAGAACGTGATCGTCATTCTGATGTCGATCGAGCTGATCCTGCTGTCGGTGAACATCAATTTCGTGGCGTTCTCCACCCATCTCGGCGACCTCGTCGGCCAGGTCTTCGCGCTGCTGGTGCTCACCGTGGCGGCGGCGGAAGCGGCCATCGGGCTCGCCATTCTCGTCGTCTTCTTCCGCAACCGGGGCTCCATCGCGGTGGAAGACATCAATCTCATGAAGGGCTGATCGCGCGGAGCACGCGCGTCAGTGGTTCACGGAAAAGGCCAGGGCTGACCAAAGGGCTGGGCAAGAAGGCTGGATATGTATCAGGCGATCGTCTTTCTGCCGCTTATCGGCGCGATCCTCGGCGCATTGATCGCGCTTGCCGGCGCGCGTGCGCGCCATCCCGGCGGGCTGGAAATGGAAGGCGGCCACGGCCATCATGATGGTCATTCCGCGTATGGCCATCATGATGCGCCGCAGCCGGAGGGCGATCACGCCGTCATCCACGCAGCTCACCACGAACACGAGGACCATGCGCCTGCGGCGGCCGGCTCCCGCGCGGCCGAACTGATCACGACGACCTTCCTGATCCTGTCCGCGGTGCTGTCCTGGATCGCCTTCGTCAACGTCGCCTTCGGCTCGGACGTGCGTGTTCCGCTGATCGACTGGATCGTTGCCGGCGATCTGCGCGTGGAATGGGCGCTGCGGATCGACACGCTCACGGCGGTGATGCTGGTGGTGGTGACGAGCGTGTCCTCGCTCGTTCATCTCTATTCGATCGGCTATATGCACGAGGACCCGCACCGCCCGCGCTTCTTCGCCTATCTCTCGCTGTTCACATTCGCGATGCTGATGCTGGTGACGGCGGACAATCTCGTCCAGCTTTTCTTCGGCTGGGAAGGCGTCGGCCTCGCCAGCTATCTGCTGATCGGTTTCTGGTACGACCGGCCCTCCGCCAATGCGGCCGCCATCAAGGCTTTCGTCGTCAACCGCGTCGGCGACTTCGGCTTCGCGCTCGGCATTTTCGGCATCTTCATGATGACCGGCGCAGTGGATTTCGACAGCATCTTTGCCGCCGCGCCCTCGCTCACCGGCAAGACCATTCCGTTCTTCGGCTGGCAGGCCGATGGGCTGACGCTGATCTGCCTGCTGCTGTTCATGGGCGCGATGGGCAAGTCCGCCCAGTTCCTGCTGCACACCTGGCTGCCGGACGCGATGGAAGGCCCGACGCCGGTGTCCGCGCTGATCCATGCCGCCACCATGGTCACCGCCGGCATCTTCATGGTGGCGCGGCTCTCGCCGCTGTTCGAGCTTGCGCCGGACGCGCAGACGATCGTCACCCTCGTCGGTGCGACCACGGCGCTGTTCGCCGCGACGGTCGGCCTCGTGCAGAACGACATCAAGCGCATCGTCGCTTATTCCACCTGTTCGCAGCTTGGCTACATGTTCGTGGCGCTGGGCGTGGGCGGCTATTCCATCGCCATGTATCACCTGTTCACCCATGCCTTCTTCAAGGCGCTGCTGTTCCTCGGCGCTGGCTCCGTCATCCATGCGATGCATCACGAGCAGGACATCCGGAACATGGGCGGCCTGCGCCACAAGATTCCCTTCACCTACTGGATGATGGTGATCGGCACGCTGGCGCTGACGGGCTTTCCCTTCACCGCAGGTTACTTCTCGAAGGACGCCATTATCGAGGCCGCCTTTGCCGGCCAGAATCCGGCGGCGACCTATGCCTTCTTCGCGACGGTTGTGGCGGCGCTGCTGACCTCGTTCTATTCTTGGCGGCTGATCTTCAAGACCTTCCACGGCGCGCCGCACGACCGTCATCATTACGAGGCGGCCCATGAAAGTCCGCTGGTGATGCTGATTCCGCTGGCTCTGCTCGGCGCTGGCTCCTTCGCCGCCGGCCTGCCGTTCAAGGAAATGTTCGCCGGCCACGATGTCGGAGCGGTGTTCCGCGAGGCGCTGACCTTCGGTCCCGACAACCACATCCTCGAAGCGATGCATCATCTGCCGGCCTGGGTTGTCTATTCGCCCACGGTGATGATGGTGATCGGCTTCCTCGTCGCCTATCAGTTCTATATCCGCCGGCCGGATATCCCGGAGACGCTCGCGCGGGAGCATGACGGGCTTTATCGCTTCCTGCTCAACAAGTGGTATGTCGACGAACTGTATGACTTCATCTTCGTGCGGCCGGCGCTCTGGCTCGGGCGGCTGTTCTGGAAGGGTGGCGACGGCTGGATCATCGACCGGCTCGGGCCGGACGGCGTGTCCGCCCGCGTCATCGACGTCACGCGCGGAGCGGTCCGGCTTCAGACCGGCTATCTCTACCACTACGCCTTCGCGATGCTGATCGGCGTCGCGCTGTTCATCACCTGGTTCATGTTCGCGGGGGCGCGGTGATGGACACCTCAATGGTTCAGTCGGCCGTGACCTGGCCGGTTCTGTCGGTCACGACCTTCCTGCCGCTCGTCGGCGCGCTGCTGATCCTCGCGATCCGCGGCGAGAGCCCGGCCGAGAAGCGCAATGTGCGCTGGATCGCGCTGTGGACCACGCTCGTCACCTTCGCGGTGTCGCTGGTGATGGTGTGGCATTTCGATGCTTCCAGCGCCGCCTTCCAGTTCGCGGAAAAGGCGCCGTGGCTCGGCGGCACGATCAGCTATCACATGGGCGTGGACGGCATTTCGCTGCCTTTCGTGATCCTGACGACTGCGCTGATGCCGTTCTGCATCATCGCGAGCTGGCGCTCCGTCGAGACCCGCGTCCGCGAATATATGATCGCGTTTCTCGTGCTGGAAACGCTGATGGTCGGCACCTTCTCGGCGCTGGACCTCGTGCTGTTCTACCTGTTCTTCGAGGGCGGCCTCATTCCGATGTTCCTCATCATCGGCATCTGGGGCGGTCCGCGGCGGGTCTATGCCAGCTTCAAGTTCTTCCTCTATACGCTGCTCGGCTCGGTGCTGATGCTGCTCGCCATCATGGCGATGTACTGGAATGCCGGCACGACCGATATCCCGACGCTGATGCAGCACGGCTTCCCGGCGCAACTCCAGACCTGGGCGTGGCTCGCCTTCTTCGCCTCCTTCGCGGTGAAGATGCCGATGTGGCCGGTCCACACCTGGCTGCCGGACGCCCATGTGGAGGCACCGACGGCGGGGTCCGTGGTGCTGGCCGCGATCCTGCTGAAGATGGGCGGCTATGGCTTCCTGCGTTTCTCGCTGCCGATGTTCCCGCTGGCCTCCCACGACTTCGCG
>DATMEW010000141.1:0-22298 GCA_035556495.1 Xanthobacteraceae bacterium
TCGCGATCAGCTCGACGAGGTCGCGCGCGATCGCGCGACGGGGTTGATCGGCGAGCGCGAAGCCGAAGCCGCGCGGGTGGAGATTTCCCGCCGCCTGATCGCCCATGTCGATGCGGCAGAAACTGGAATATCTCCGCGACCCGTCGCGCGGCTGCGGGCGCGGCGCGTTCTCGCGCTCGTCACGCTCGTTGTGCTGCCGGCATTCGCGGTCTTGGTTTATCTCGGGCTCGGCTCGCCGCAACTGCCGGGCCAGCCGCTGGCCACCCGCATCGGTTCGCCCGGTCAGCCGTCCTCCATCGATGGGCTGGTCGCGCAGGTCGAGGCGCGGCTGGCGCAGGACCCGGCGGATGGCCGGGCCTGGGAGGTGCTCGCGCCGGTTTACCTGCGGCTCGGCCGGGTGGACGACGCCGTCCGCGCCTATCGCAATGCCATCGCGCAACTCGGCGAGAATAGCGCACGCCTTGCCGCGCTGGGCGAGGCGCTGTCGGTGGCCGCCAACGGCGTCGTGACCGCGGAGGCCGGTGCGGCCTTCGCGCGGGCCGTTGCGCTTGATCCGGAGTCCGTGAGGGCCCGCTATTTCCTGGGTCTCGCCGCCGAACAGGATGGCCGCAAGGACGAAGCCGCGGCACGGTGGCAGGCGCTGCTCGATCTGCCGCAGGCGAAGACTGATCCTGTCCCCCCATGGGTGGCCTTCGTGCGCGAGGCGCTGGCGCGTGTGTCGCCGGCAAAAGGCCCGACGCAGGAGGATGTCGCTGCCGCCGGACGGCTGGATGAAGCGGAGCGGAGCGCGATGGTTCGCGGCATGGTCGAAAGCCTTGCCGCGCGCCTCAAGAGTGATGGCGGGGATGCCGAGGCTTGGTTGCGTCTTGTCCGTTCCTATATCGTGCTGGGAGAACGCGAGAATGCGCGCGGCGCGCGCGCTGATGCACGCCGCGCTCTGGCGGGCGATGCGGACGGGATGCGCCGTCTCGACGAGGGCCTGAAGGGAATGGACCTCGGGGAATGAGGGGCGGGACACAGACGATGCACGAGACGGAAACCGCATGACACGCAAGCAGCGACGACTGGCCCTGATCGGCAGCGCGGCGGCCGTGCTCGGCGTGGCTGCGGCGCTGGTGCTGTGGGCGCTCAGCGATTCCATCGTCTTCTTCAATTCGCCGACGGACCTCGTCGAGAAGAGGATCGCGCCCGGAATGCGCGTGCGCCTCGGGGGGCTTGTCGAGAACGGCAGCCTGTCGCGCGGCGAGAATCTCAACGTTAAATTCGTGGTGACCGACGGCAACAAGGCGGTGCCGGTGAGCTATCGCGGCGTGCTGCCGGACCTGTTCCGGGAAGGGCAGGGCGTGGTGACGGAGGGCGCGCTGGATGCCGGCGGCACCTTCCGCGCCGACACCGTGCTGGCCAAGCACGACGAGAATTATATGCCGAAGGAAGTGGCCGACCGCCTGAAGCAGCAGGGCCACTGGAAGGACGATTACGCCAAACAGGGCCTGACGCCTGCGGGGCAATAGCCGCGGCCAAGGCCCGCTTCGGCCCTTCCGCATCGGTGCAGAGCATGATCCCGAAAAGTGGAAACCGGTTTTCGGATCAGATCATGCTCGGGCAAAAGCATGATCCCGAAAAGTGGAAACCGGTTTTCGGACAAGATCATGCTCAAGAAAAAACTCATGATCCCGAAAATGCCTGCCCCCGGACTTGATGCGGGGTGGGAACCGGTTTTCGGTGGCCGGCGTAAGGAACATGGCTGCCATACCTTTCATGCCTGACTGTCTCTGCCCGCCGGGCCGGATGGCGCGGCAGGCGATGAAAGCTGCAAGACAGGCAAGGCGAATGCAGGCAAGGCGAACAGAGGCAGGGCCGGCGTCTCGCCCCCTGGATTACCGGTTCGCCGGCTCGCGGGTGTATGGATGACGGCGCGGCACCCGGCCGCCGTTCTTCCGCCCCCGAGGCGTGGTATGATCCGCGCGACGAGACGGTTTCACGAATCCATGCTTCACGACTCCATGCTTCACGACTCCATGCAGCCCCGCGAGCGACCCCGGCCATGATCGCTGAACTCGGACATTATGCACTGGTGCTGGCGCTGGGCCTTGCGCTGATCCAGGCGGCGGTGCCGCTTCTCGGCGCGCGCTGGCGCGACCCGGCGCTGATGAGCGTCGGAAGCACCGCGGCGGTCGCGCAACTGGCGTTCGTCGGTCTCGCCTTCGCCGCGCTGACGGCCTGCTATGTGACGTCGGATTTCTCGGTGCTCAATGTCTACGAGAACTCCCATTCGGCGATGCCGCTGCTCTACAAGGTCACAAGCGTCTGGGGCAATCACGAAGGCTCCATGCTGCTCTGGGTGCTGATCCTCGCGCTGTTCGGCGCGCTGGTCGCGGCGTTCGGCCGCAATCTGCCGGACACGCTGAAGGCCACGGTGCTGGCGGTGCAGGCGTGGATCGCGGTGGCGTTCCTGCTGTTCATCCTCGGCACGTCGAATCCTTTCGCGCGGCTGACCCCGGCGCCGATGGAGGGGCGCGATCTCAATCCCATCCTTCAGGACCTCGGCCTCGCGGTGCATCCGCCGCTGCTCTATCTCGGCTATGTCGGTTTCTCGATCTCCTTCTCCTTCGCCATCGCCGCGCTGATCGAAGGTCGCATCGACGCCGCCTGGGCGCGCTGGGTGCGGCCATGGACGCTGCTGGCCTGGGTAGCGCTCACGCTCGGCATCGCCATGGGCTCCTACTGGGCCTATTACGAGCTCGGCTGGGGCGGCTGGTGGTTCTGGGACCCGGTGGAGAATGCTTCGCTGATGCCCTGGATCGCCGGCACGGCGCTGCTGCATTCCGCAGTGGTGATGGAGAAGCGCGACGCACTGAAGGTGTGGACGGTGCTGCTCGCCATCATCACCTTCTCGCTGTCGCTGCTCGGCGCGTTTCTGGTCCGCTCCGGCGTGCTCACCTCCGTCCATACCTTCGCGACCGATCCGACGCGCGGGGTTTTCATCCTTGCCATTCTCGTGATCTTCATCGGCGGCGCCTTCGCGATATTCGCCTGGCGTGCGCCGGTGCTCCGGCAGGGCGGGCTGTTCGCGCCGATCTCGCGCGAGGGCGCGCTGATCGTGAACAACCTGCTGCTGACCACGGCCTGCGGCACGGTGCTGATCGGCACGCTCTATCCGCTGGCGCTGGAGGCGCTGACGGGTGACAAGATCTCCGTCGGGCCGCCGTTCTTCAACGCCACCTTCGGGCCGTTGTTTCTGGCGGTGATGCTTGTCGTGCCGTTCGGCACGCTGATGGCGTGGAAACGCGGCGATCTGCTCGGCGTCACCCAGCGGCTGATGGTTGCGGCCGGATTTGCGCTGGTCGCGCTGGTGGCGACGGTGGCGGTGCAGCAGGGCGGGCCCGTTCTGGCGCCGCTGATGATGGGTATCGCCGCTTTCACCATCGCAGGCGCGGCTACGGATATCGTCGAGCGCACTGGCTGGTTCAGGCTGCCGCCGGCTACCGCATGGTCGCGCACCCGCGGCCTGCCGCGCTCGGCCTGGGGCACGGCCTTCGCCCATGCCGGTCTCGGGATCGCGCTGCTCGGCGTGGTCGGCGAAACCTTCTGGAACACCGAGCGGATCGTATCCCTGCGTCCGGGCGAGACCGTGACAGTGAACGACTACGATCTTCATTTCGACGGCGTCGCGACGCGGCAGGGACCGAACTATAACGAACTGACCGCGCGCTTCACGGTGCGCAGCGGAGGCGTCGCGATAGGCACGCTGGCGCCGGCGAAGCGCAGTTTCCCGCATCGGGCGATGGCGACGACCGAGGCCGCGCTGATGAGCCGGGGTTTCAGTCAGCTTTATCTGTCGCTTGGCGATGTCGAGGATAACGGCGCCGTGGCGATCCGGCTCTATCACAAGCCGCTGGTGCTGCTGATCTGGATCGGCGCGCTGGTGATGGCCTTCGGCGGGTTGCTGTCGCTGTCGGACCGGCGCTTGCGCGTGGGGGCTCCGAAGCCGGCGCGGGCACGGCCGGCCAGAACCACGCCCGTGTCGACACCGGCGGAATAGCGATGAAGCGGATTGTGCTCGCCCTCTGCCTCCTGCTGTCGGCGTCTGTCGCGGGCGCGCTGACACCTGCGGAAATGCTGGACGATCCCGCGCTGGAGGCGCGTGCGCGCAATCTCTCGCGGGAGCTGCGCTGCATGGTGTGCCAGAATCAGTCGATCGACGATTCCGACGCGCCGCTCGCCCGGGATCTGCGGGTGCTGGTCCGCGAGCGTCTCGCGGCAGGCGACAGCGATGGCGAGGTGAAGACGTTCCTTGTGGCGCGCTATGGCGAATTCGTGCTGCTGAGGCCGCCGTTCAGTTGGCGCACGGCGTTGCTCTGGGTTGCGCCGCCGCTGTTCCTTCTCGGCGGACTCGCGGGTCTGGTGCTCTATCTGCGCCGGCGCCGGGCGGCACCCGTCGAAGCGGTCGAGGCTCCGCTCAGCGATGACGAACGCGCGAGGCTCGCCCGCGCCTTGCAGGATCGGGAGTCCTGACCGCCGCCACCGCCTTATCGGTGCGCAACCCGTTGAAACAAAAAGAAAAACCAATCATTCCCGGCGCGTGAAAATTACGAATTTTTAATGGGCCGGCCAGCGTTTCGTAATGGAACGATCCCTATCTTCTGCGTTGAAAGACGCCATGTATCCCCAGTCGCGAAGCGCATTGCGGCGGCGTCCGGCTCGATACTGATTCTGAAGACGGAGATCTTCCAATGACTGCTTCCATGAACACGTCCGGCCCCGACGCCAAGCCTGTGAAAGGCACCCGCCTGCTGTCCGCGCGCCGCTTTGCCCTGCTCGCGACCACCGTATTCGGTCTGGGTGCCGCGGCGATGGTGATCGCGCCGGCCGTCTCGCCCCCGAATACCTATACCGCCATCGCGCAGAACGTCACGCAGAAGGCCCAGAATGTCGCGCGGCCGACCGGCTTTGCCGACATCGTCGACCAGGTGAAGCCGGCCGTGATCTCCGTTCGTGTCCGTGGTTCGGCGGAAGAGAGCGGCATGGGGCGTGGCGATCTGCCGTTTCCCCCCGGTTCGCCGATGGAGCGTTTCTTCCGCCAGTTCGGCATGCCGGACGGCATGGGCCCGCAGCAGGGTCCGCGCGGCCGTCGCGGCCCGCAGCGGATCAGCGGGCAGGGTTCCGGCTTCTTCATTTCCGCTGATGGCTATGCGGTGACCAACAACCACGTCGTGGAGAAGGCCGACGAGGTCGAGATCCAGACCGATGACGGCAAGACCTATCCGGCCAAGGTGATCGGCACCGACCCGCGCACCGATGTCGCGCTCATCAAGGTCGAGGGCCGTTCGGACTTCCCCTTCGCCAAACTGGGCGAGGCAGTGCCGCGCATCGGTGACTGGGTGCTGGCTGTCGGCAATCCGTTCGGCCTCGGTGGCACGGTGACGGCCGGCATCGTCTCGGCGCGCGGCCGCGATATCGGGGCCGGCCCCTATGACGACTTCATCCAGATCGATGCGCCGGTGAACAAGGGTAATTCCGGCGGTCCGACCTTCGATGTCGATGGCAACGTGATCGGTGTGAATACCGCGATCTACTCGCCGTCAGGCGGTTCCGTCGGCATTGCCTTCGCAATCCCCGCGAGCACGGTGAAATCGGTGGTGGATCAGTTGCAGGCCAAAGGCTCTGTGACCCGCGGCTGGATCGGCGTGCAGATTCAGCCGGTGACGCAGGACATCGCCGACAGTCTCGGGCTGAAATCCGCCCAGGGTGCGCTGGTGGCCGATCCGCAGGCCAATGGTCCTGCCGCCAAGGCCGGCGTCCAGGCTGGTGATGTCATCACCGCGCTGAACGGCAATCCGGTGAAGGATGCGCGCGACCTTGCCCGCCAGGTCGGCATGCTGGCGCCCAACGCCACCACCAAGCTCACGCTGTGGAGCAAGGGCGCGGAAAAGACCGTGGATCTCACGATCGGCGAGATGCCGAACCAGCAGACCGCGCGGGCCGATTCCGAGGATCGCGACACCTCCGGCGGCAGCATCGGCCGGCTCGGCCTCACGCTGACCCCGGCGGGCCGTGGCGAGCAGGGCGCGGTGGTGACGGAGGTCGATCCCTCGGGCGCCGCAGCCGACAAGCTGCGCGTCGGCGATGTGATCGTCGAGGCCAATGGACGCACCGTCAACAGCCCTGCGGATGTTCGCGCCGCGATGCAGGCGGCGCGGAAGGATGGCCGCAAATCCGTCCTCGTCCGCGTGAAGTCCGATGGTGACGCGACCCGCTTCGTCGCGCTTCCGGTCGGGCGCGGCTGATCGAACAGGGGGTGGAGCTGCCGGCGTATCGTCGCCCCCCGACGTTTGGCGCTCCGCTTCCAGGAGGGGCGGGTCCAAGACCCGTCCCTCCGAAACCTTTTCGCGGTTTTCGGGAATCGCGGCCCGGCATCGGGTCGTCGGCTGTCTCCCGACCGGCAGAGTCGCCCCCGCCGGAACGGAGACGGGGGGCGGCGGGCGAAAGCCTGCCGCCCTTCCTTGTCGTTGCAGGCCGGGGGTTGCCCATGCGCTCCGCGAGTCCGCGCAGCCTTGCGGAATGGCCGTGGATGATAGCCCGGCGTGCCGCCCGTCTGGAGAGTCCGGATGTCCCGTTTCGCCCGCACCCGTTCCGATATCTCTCCGGCCACGCGGCCCGATGCAGCGCGGGCCGACCCGCCCGAGCCGGAACGGGGCTTTGCGGATGACGCAGGGCGGCCTAAACCTGAGGATCGTCACGCCGGAGCCGGTACGGCCGCGAGCCTTGCCGGCGACGATCTGCGGAGTTCCGACCGGGCCATGCGTCTGCTCATCATCGAAGACGACCGCACGGCGGCGGACTATCTGGCCAAGGCTTTCAAGGAGGTCGGGCATATCGCGGATCTCGCCGGCGACGGCGAGGACGGGCTGGCGCAGGCGGAAAGCGGCGCCTATGACATCCTGATCGTGGATCGCATGCTGCCGCGGATGGACGGGCTGACCATGATCGGCCGCCTGCGCGAGCAGGGCATCCAGACGCCGGCGCTGATTCTGTCGGCGCTCGGGCAGGTCGATGATCGCGTGAAGGGACTGCGCGCCGGCGGGGACGACTATCTCGCCAAGCCCTACGCTTTCGCCGAACTGCTGGCGCGGGTGGAGGTGCTGGCGCGGCGAAGCCAGAACGGCGGCGGCGGCCGCAACGAGGAGATGGTCTATCGTGTCGGCGATCTCGAACTCGACCGCCTGTCCCACCGCGTGACCCGCGGCGGCGAGGAGGTGATCCTCCAGCCGCGCGAATTCCGTCTGCTGGAATATCTCATGAAACATGCGGGACAGGTCGTCACCCGCACCATGCTGCTGGAAAACGTCTGGGATTATCACTTCGATCCGCAGACCAACGTGATCGACGTGCATGTGTCGCGACTGCGTTCCAAGATCGACAAGGGCTTCGAGCAGGCGCTGCTGCACACCGTGCGCGGCGCGGGGTATATGATCCGCGATGAGCGATAGCACCGCCATTGTTCGGACGAGCCTGGGGGCGGCGCCGGCTTTGCTGCCGGAAGGCCCGCGCCGCCGCGGGCCGGCTGCCATGGCGGCCGGTGCGGAACAGCCCGGCCGGTGGCGCAGCGCGCTCTCCAGCATCGGCAAGCTCGCGCGCACGACGGTCTTCAAGCTGACGCTGGTCTATCTCACCGTCTTCGCATTGTTCGCCGTGCTGCTGCTCGGCTATTTCGCATGGACGACCCAGCGCCTCATCACGGACCAGATCGTGGCGACGGTCGATGCCGAGATCACGGGCCTTGCCGAACAATATCGGCAGGGCGGCATTCGTCGGCTGGTGATCGCCGTCGACAATCGCTCCCGGCGCGCCGGCTCGAACATCTATCTGCTCACGACATTCAACGGGCAGGTTCTGTCCGGCAATATCGGCTCCCTGCCGAGCGGGACGATGGCCAATACGGGCTGGGTCGAGACCGCCTACAATCGCCTTGACGAACAGGACACCGGCGCGCATTTCGCGCTGGCCCGCGTGTTCCAGCTTCCGGGCGGATTCCGGCTGATGGTCGGCCGGGATCTGGAGGAGCGTGCGCGCCTCAATCAGGTGATCTGGTCGGCCGGCCGCTGGTCGGCGGCCATCGTGGTGGTGCTGGGCCTTGCCGGCGGCTTCTTCCTCACCCGAAGGGTGCTCAAGCGCGTCGATGCGATGACGGATACGACGCGCACCATCATGACGGGCGATCTCTCCGGCCGGCTGCCGGTGTCCGGCACGGGAGATGAGCTCGATCGCCTGGCGGAAAACCTCAACTCCATGCTGGAGCGCATCGAGGCGCTGATGCATGGGCTCAAGGAGGTCAGCGACAATATCGCCCATGATCTGCGCACGCCGCTGACGCGGCTGCGCAACCGCAGCGAGGAAGCGCTGCGCAGCGCGCGCAGCGAACCCGAATATCGCGCGGCGCTGGAGAGCACCATTGAAGAGTCCGATGGCCTGATCCGGACATTCAATGCGCTGCTGATGATCGCCCGCGCGGAATCGGGGCAGGCCCGCGCCAACATGAGCGACTTCGA
Organism: Xanthobacteraceae bacterium; assembly: GCA_035556495.1. Lineage (GTDB taxonomy): Bacteria > Pseudomonadota > Alphaproteobacteria > Rhizobiales > Xanthobacteraceae > CANKHJ01. The sequence goes on from DATMEW010000141.1 coordinate 8,550, forward strand.
TGCCGCGGATTCCGTCCGGGATATTGCCGAGCTTTATGAACCGCTCGCGGAGGACCAGGGCCTGACGCTGCGGGTCGAGGCGGGAGCGGAGGCGCTGGTGCATGGCAACCGCGAATTGCTCAGCCAGGCGCTGGCCAATCTGCTCGACAACGCCATCAAATACACGGTGCCGCCGCCGCTCGCGGGGGACGATCGCGTGCTGCCGGACATTCTGGTGAAGGCCGCGGTGGAAGGCGAGCGTGTGGTGCTCTCGGTCGGCGATCGCGGGCCGGGCATTCCGCCGGAGGACCGCAGCCGCGCCGTGGAGCGGTTCGTCCGGCTTGAGGAAAGCCGGTCCGCGCCGGGCTCGGGGCTGGGTCTCAGCCTTGCCGCGGCGGTGGCCCGCCTTCATGGCGGAGAATTGATGCTGGCCGACAATGGGCCGGGCCTGAACGCCTCGCTGGTCCTGCCACGAGCCGTGGCGGGCGCGGCCGCGGGCGCAGATTCTTCGCTGTGACCTTTCCCTTTGCGGTAAGTCTGGCTAAACCCGTTGTCGATGCCGGACACGACAGCAGAGCACTCTCCGTCGATGCCTGACGACACCTTCGCCAGGCTTCTGGTCCGCGCGCCGGCGCTGTCCGATGCGGCTGCCGCGCAGGCCCGCCTGTCGCGCTGGCTCGACGACGCGGAAGATTCCGCCGATGCCGCCGCGTTGCGCCGGCATTTCGACCAGAACGAATTGTTGTCGCGGCTGATCGCATCCATCGCCGAAGCCTCGCCGTTCCTGTGGGACCTCGTGCGGGCCGATTCCCGCCGCGTGCTGCGGTTCATCGAGAGCGATCCGGAAGCCGAACTGTCCGGTCTTCTCGCGCGCGCGGCGGCGGGAGCGGCCAGCGGCGGCGACGATGCGGCCTTCATGCGGCTTCTGCGCCGCACCAAGGCGGATGCGGCATTGCTGATTGCGCTGTGTGATCTGGGCGGCGTCTGGCCGGTGATGCGCGTAACGCGGGCGCTGACGGACCTCGCCGACATCGCGGTGGCCGCCGCCGTGCGGTATCTCTTCCTGCAAGCCGTGGAGCAGGGCAGGTTCCTGCCTGCCGATCCGGCGCAGCCGGAGCAGGACAGCGGCTACATCGTGCTCGCCATGGGCAAGATGGGCGCCGGCGAGCTGAACTACTCCAGCGATATCGATCTGATCGTGTTCTACGATCCGGAGCGGGCAAGGCTTGCCGACGGCATCGAGCCCGCGTCCTTCTTCGTCCGTCTGACGCGGGGGCTGGTCAAGCTGCTGAACGAGCGCGACGGCGACGGCTATGTCTTCCGCACCGACCTCCGGCTGCGGCCCGACCCCGCCTCGACACAGATCGCAGTCTCGATGCCCGCCGCGCTGAACTATTACGAAAGCATCGGCCAGAACTGGGAACGCGCCGCGATGATCAAGGCGCGGCCCTGCGCCGGCGATCTTGCCGCGGGCGGGGAATTCCTCGCAGCCATCGCGCCCTTCATCTGGCGCAAATATCTCGACTTCGCCGCGGTGGCCGATGTGCATGCCATGAAGCGGCAGATCAACGCCTATCGCGGCCATGGCGAGCTTGCGGTGGAAGGGCATAACGTCAAGCTCGGCCGTGGCGGCATCCGGGAGATCGAGTTTTTCGTCCAGACCCAGCAGCTCATCGCCGGTGGCCGGCATCCCGAATTGCGCGGCCGCGAGACGCTGGTGACGCTCGACGATCTCGTGCAGGGCGGCTGGATCGACGAGGCGTCGCGCGACGACCTGGGCGCTGCCTATCTCTTCCTCCGGGAGGTGGAGCATCGGTTGCAGATGGTGGCCGACGAACAGACCCATACCTTGCCGGCCGACCAGGACGGGGTGGATGCATTCGCGCGGTTCCTCGGCTATTCCGGGCGCGACGAGTTCGCGGGTGTTCTTCTGGGACATATGCGCACCGTGCAGGCGCGCTACGGCACGTTGTTCGAGTCCGCGCCGGCCGAGATCGACGATCACGGCATGACGTTTCCACCGGATGCCGACGACCGCCAGACGCTGGACATTCTGGCCTCCATGGGATTTCGCGCTCCGCTGGAGGCGTCCGCTCATATCCGCGACTGGCTCGCTGGACGTTACCGCTCGACCCGGCCGGAAGTCGCGCGCACCGCGTTGTCGGAGTTGGTGCCGCTCATCGTCGATCATGCGGCGCGGTCGGAGAATCCCGATCTTGCGTTGAAGATGGTGGACCAGTTCCTTTTCGGGCTTCATGGCTCGGGGCGCCTGCTGTCGCTGCTGCGCCAGAATACCGATCTGATGTCGTTGCTGGCCCTCGTGCTCGGCATGGCGCCGCGGCTGGCCGACACGCTTGCGCGCTATCCGCAGGTTATGGATGCGGTGATTGAGCCCAGCTTTTTCGGACCGTTGCCCGATGAGGCGGAGCTGCTGCGGCGACTGTCGCTCTCGCTGGATCAGGCCAGCGCCTATGAGGACTTTCTCGACCGTATCCGCATGTTCGCACAGGAACATATGTTCCTGATCGGCTCGCGGATCCTGTCCGGAACGATTTCGGCGGAGCAGGCGGGCGACGCTTTCGCGCGCCTTGCAGATGTCCTTGTCCGCGCGCTGTTCGATGCCGTGCAGAAGAATTTCGCGGAACAGCATGGCTATCTGCCTGGCCAGGAGGTGGCGATCATCGCCTGCGGCAAGCTCGGTGGCCGCGAGATGACGGCGACTTCCGATCTCGACCTCATCGTGGTCTACGATTACGACGGCGATCAGCCGCAGTCCGACGGGGAGCGGCCGCTGTATGCGAGCCAGTATGTCGCGCGCCTGATCCAGCGTCTCATCGGCGCGCTGACAGCGCAAACCAACTACGGCGTTCTCTATCAGGTCGATATGCGGTTGCGTCCCTCGGGACGCGCCGGGCCGCTGGCGACGCGGCTGGAAAGCTTCGTGCGCTATCAGCGCGACGAAGCGTGGGTATGGGAGCATCTGGCCCTGACGCGCGCCCGTGTCGTTGCTGCTTCGCCCGCATTCACCGCGCGCGTGAAAGACGCCATCTCCGGCGTGCTGCGCCAGCCGCGGGACATCGCGGCAATCGCTGCCGAGGTCGTGGATATGCGCCAGGCGATCGCTCAGGAGAAGGGCGACAGCGACCGCTGGAATCTGAAATATGCCGCGGGCGGCCTGGTCGATATCGAATTCATCGTTCAGTATCTGCAACTGGTTTACGCGCAGAGCCATCCGGAAATTCTGGATACCTCGACCGCTCGGGCGCTGGACAAGGCATGGCGCGCCGGCCTGATCCCGATTTCGGAGGCTGACGTGCTGCGGCCGGCCGTGCGGCTCTATCAGGACCTGACGCAGGTGCTGCGGCTGTGTCTTGCCGAGAATTTCGATCCGAAAACCGCGCGCAAGGACCTGCTCAAGCTGCTCTCCCGCGCGGCCGATGTGCCCGATTTTGCCGCGCTCGACGCCACGATCCATGACATGCAGGTACAGGTGCGGGCGAGCTTCAGCCGGATCCTGACCGGCGACGCCGGCTAGAGTCTGCCGCTCTCACCGGATGAATCAGGCCGCATCCACAAAGGACTGATGCAGCGAAGGCGGACCCGAGACCGGCAGCCGCAGCAGCACCGTGGTGCCCGCGCCCACCTTGGACCGGATGTGCATCGTGCCGCCGTGGGATTCCGTGAGGGAGCGGGCGATGGCGAGGCCGAGACCCGAGCCTTCGTGAGTCTTCGTGAACTGGCCCTGTACCTGCTCGAAGGGGCGGCCGAGTTTCGCCAGCGAACTGTGCGGAATGCCGATGCCGGAATCCGCGATGCAGATGCGGACATAACCGTCTCGCGCGCTGGCGCGCACCGCGATGCACCCGCCCTCCGGCGTGAATTTCACGGCATTGGACAACAGGTTCAGCGCGATCTGCTTGATCGAGCGGCGGTCCGCCCGCAGATGCGTGTTGCAGGCGATTTCCGAGGTGACGGTGAGGCGCTTTTCCTCCGCGCGGGCCGAGACGACCCGGATGGATTCGGCAAGCAGTTCGTTGATCTCGATGTCTTCCGGATCGAGCTTCAGGCGTCCGGCTTCGATCCGCGACATATCCAGAATATCGTTGATGACATCGAGCAGATATTCGCCGCTCTTGCGGATATCGGCGCAATATTCACGATATTTGTCTGCACCCAGCGGGCCGAACATGCCGGATTCCATGATCTCCGAAAATCCGATCACCGCATTCAGCGGCGTGCGCAGCTCGTGACTCATGTTGGCGAGGAATTTCGATTTCGCCTGGTTTGCTTCCTCCGCGCGGTCTTTCTCTTCCGCATATTTCACGTTGAGTTCGGAGAGCTTGAGCTGTGACTTTCGCAGATCGCCCACGGTGCCGATGAGCCGCCTTTCGCTTTCGACGAGCTTTTCTTCATGTTGCTTGAGCGGCGTGATGTCGGTTCCGACGGACACATAGCCGCCGTCCTTGGTGCGGCGTTCGCTGATGTGAAGCCAGCGCCCGTCGTCGAGCTGGACCTCGAAGGTCCGCGCGCCTGGCATCTGCCCGTCTTCCGCCGTCGTCTTGGTGCGGACGATGGGCTTGCGGCCCGCGCTCATCACCGTCTCATAGGGCGTGCTCGGCCGCGTGGCGGTGTCGGGCAGCTTGTAGAGCATCTGGAAGTTGGAGTTGCACAGCACCAGCCGGTTATCGGCATCCCAGAGCACGAAAGCGGCGGAAATCGCCTCGATCGCATCCCACAGGCGGGCATCCGCCGCGACGGTGCGCTCCACGAGGTTTTTCTGTTCCGTGATATCGACGGCGATGCCGATCAGGTGGGCGCCATGGTCTCCCGGCTGGCTGCCGATTTCGCAGCGCGCCCGCAGCCAGACCCAGTGGCCATCGCTATGGCGCATGCGGAAGTCGTGGTCGATCGCGGTCGTGGTCGCGTCGGCGAGCTGGATCGCGAGTTCGTAGAGCCTCACGTCGTCCGGATGAACCAGCGCGGACACTTCGCCGAAAGACAGCAGGCCATCCTTCGGCGGATGACCCAGAATGTCGAACATGGAACTGGACCAGAAAATGCGGCCGCGTGCGAGGTCCCAGTCCCACAAGCCGCAGCGCCCGCGGTTCAGCGCGGTGTCGATGCGGGTCCGGACGGTTTCGTAGATGACATCGGCCTCGCGGGCGCGCGTCGCCTGCCAGTGGAACGCAAAGCCGAGGATGAGCACGACAAAGCCGGTCGTGGCGGACAGCGTGATGGCGAGGGTCGTGTCGGAGCGCCAGAAGCCGAGAATATCGTTGCGTGACTGGGTGACAGCCACCTGTCCGGGCATGTGACGGATGGATCGGACGGTGGCGAGCAGGATATCTCCGCTCCCCGACGCGATTTCCATCACGCCGGCGGCGGCGCCAAAGGTGGTGAGCGGCTGCTCGGGGCCGAGTATGTCGAGAAGATCGCGCGGGGCGCCGTCCTGCTCCGGCGGAAAGGCGGCGAGGATCATGCCGTCCGTGCCGGCGACGACGATGGTGCGGCCGGGTGCGATGGACCAGCCCGGCACCACGGCGGTCAGTTGCGCCTGGAGGTTCGGATAGTCCTTGCTGTTCGAGACCAGCCGCTCGGCAAGGATGTCCGCCGTCGCCTGCATCTCCTGCGCGGTATGGCTGAGCGTGACGCGCTGGTGGTCGAGCAACTGGATCGCCGCGCCCGAACAGATCGTCACCAGGAATGCCACGATCAGCAGGGGCACGGCGCGCCGCAGCAGCGGCTCGGCCGTCAGCAGCCGGCGATAGGCCGGCTTGGCGATGGATTGCGCCAGCCCCTTGATTGAATCCGAGCGTATGGACGCGCGCGCAGCCTCGGCGCTCGCCATCTCTGGCCTCCGTTCAGATCGTCCCCAACATCCGACCGGAAGGATGTGCCGCATCTCTCCGAATCAATTCGATTTGAATCGACCGGACTCGTCTTGTCGAGAGTCAAGAGCGGGAAATTTACTTTTCCCGCTCCGATTTTCAGGGACTTTCAGGCCATGCGTTAACGATTGCGGGGCGACGAGCCCCGAAATCGCGCTGTGCGCCGGCTGTCACGGCTCCGCGAGCGCCCGCTCGGCGATGTCGGCTACGTCGCGCGAAAGACCTTGCGTTGCCGCAACGCGTTGCAGCACCGCGCGGGCCTGTTCGCGCCGGACGCTTTCGAGCGAGCGCCAGCTCCGGAAGGCCGAGAGCAGCCGCGCGGCGACCTGCGGATTGCGCGGGTCCAGCGCCAGCACGGCGTCGGCGACGAAGGCATAGCCTTCTCCATCGGGCCGGTTGAACTGGGTCTGGTTGCTCTGGGCGAATGCGCCGAACAGGGCGCGCACGCGGTTCGGGTTCGTCATCGAGAAGGCCGGGTGCTGCGTCAGCGCCCGGACCCGGTCGAGCGTTCCCGCTTCCGGGATCGCGGCTTGAAGCATGAACCACTTGTCGATGATGAGCGGATCGCCGGCATAGCGTTCATAGAAGTCCGCGAGGGCGGCCTCGCGCTCCGGCGTCGCCCGCAGCGCCAGCGTGTTCAGCGCCGCGATGCGGTCGGTCATGTTGTCGGCGGCTTCGTATTGCGCCTGTGCGCGGCGGCCGGCGTCGGCGTCGCCTGCTGCCGTCAGCAGGTCCAGCGCGGCGTTGCGGAGCGATCTGCGGCCGGCGCTGGCGGCGTCGGGACTGTAAGGCCCCGTCTGCGCCATCGCGTCATAGGTTGTCCGGAGGGAGGCTTCGAGGTGCCGGCCAAGGGCGGCGCGCAGGTCGCGCCGCGCCGCGAAGATGGTGTCGGGATCGACATCCCTGCCGATCTCGCGGGCGATATCCGCTTCGCTCGGCAATGCCAGCGCCTGGGCGACGAAAGCCGGCTCCAGCGTTGCATCATGGAGGACCGCTGCCAGCGCCGCGAACAGGCCGGCGTCGGGCTCCGGCGCGGCCCCGGCCCGAAGCGCTGCCGCATGCTCCTTCAGGCGGGTGGTCGCGAGGGTCTGGATCGCCTGCCAGCGATTGAACGGGTCGCCGTCATGGGCCGCGAGGAAGCGCAGATCGTCGGCGGACAGATTGGTGGCAAGGCGGATCGGCGCGGAGAAGCCGCGATTGAGCGACAGCACCGGCTTTGCGCCGACGTCCTTGAAGACGATTCTTTTATGCGGTGTATCCAGCACGACAAGGTCGCGCGGAAGCGGGCCGTCCCCGGTCACGAGCGGCAGGTCGTCGCCATTGGCGCCGACGAGGCCGAGGCGCAGTGGGATGACCATCGGCTGCTTGTCCGGCTGGCCCGGCGTCGGCGGCACGGTCTGGCGCAATTCGAGCGTATAGGTGCGGCTCGCGCTGTCATGGCTGCCGTCCGCCACCACCTCCGGCGTGCCGGCTTGCGAATACCAGCGCATGAACTGGGAGAGGTCGCGTCCCGCGGCATCCGCGAAGCTCTGGACGAATTGCTCGACGGTCGCGGCCTCGCCGTCGTGGCGTTCGAAATAAAGGTCCATGCCTTTGCGGAACATCTCCGGACCCAGCACGGTCTTGAGCATGCGCACGACTTCCGCGCCTTTCTCGTAAACCGTCGCGGTGTAGAAGTTGTTGATCTCGCGATAGCTCTCGGGCCGCACCGGATGGGCGAGGGGGCCGCCATCCTCGATGAACTGCGCAGCGCGCAGGCCGCGCACATCGGCGATGCGCTTCACCGGCCGCGAGCGCTGGTCGGACGTGAACTCCTGATCGCGGAAGACCGTGAGCCCCTCCTTGAGGCAAAGCTGGAACCAGTCCCGGCAGGTGATGCGGTTGCCGGTCCAGTTGTGGAAATACTCATGCGCGATGACGGCTTCGATGCCGGCGAAGTCGGCGTCGGTCGCGGTTTCCGGGCTGGCAAGCACGTATTTGTCGTTGAAGACGTTGAGGCCCTTGTTCTCCATCGCGCCCATGTTGAAGCTGGACACGGCGACGATCATGAAGATGTCGAGGTCGTATTCGCGGCCGAACGTCTCTTCGTCCCAGCGCATGGAGCGCTTGAGCGCGTCCATCGCATAGGCGCAGCGGTCTTCCTTGCCCGGCTCGACGTAGATATGCAGCGCCACTTCGCGGCCGGACATGGTGGTGAAGCTGTCCGTCACGCGGGCGAGGTCGCCGCCGACCATGGCGAACAGATAGGACGGCTTGGGGAAGGGATCGTGCCACACGGCGAAATGGCGGTTGCTGTCCGGCACCGACCCGCTGTCGACGAGATTGCCGTTGGCGAGTAGCACCGGTGCTTCAGTCCGGTCCGCCTCGATGCGGGTGGTATAGATCGCCATGGTGTCCGGACGGTCGAGGAAATAGGTGATGCGGCGGAAGCCTTCGGCCTCGCACTGCGTGCAATAGACGCCGGACGAGCGATACAGGCCCATTAACTGGGTGTTGGCGGTCGGATTGATCGTGGTCTCGATCACGAGGCGGAACGGCCGCTGCGGCGCGTGGGGAATCGTCAGCTTGTCCGGCGTCGCGAAATAGCTGTCCGGCGCGAGCGCCGCGCCATCGATCGCGACCGACACCAGCGTGAGTTCGTCGCCGTCCAGCGTGAGTACGGGGGTCGCGGTGGCCGCTGGATTCGGCTTGATCTGAAGTTCAGCCCGCACGCGGGTCGCGGTGTCATGGAGGGATACGTCCAGCGAAACCGTCTCGATGAGCCAGTCGGGAACCCGGTAGTCCTGAAGGCGGATCGCCTGTGCCTGTTCGGTGCGCATGAAAATCCATCTGAAACTGCGAGGGGGGGGCTGATTGCGAATATGGGCGCTTCGGTGCCCGGCTTTCAACACCCGGCCGTGCTTATAATGAGGCGTCGGGAAACGGCTCGGCATGGCCGATGATGCGCTTCACGGCGGGGAACCGCTCGCGCAGCCGCCGCTCGACCTCGTCCACGCGGTCATGGACCGTGAGCACGGTCAGTTCCGGCGCGACATAGCAGTGGAAATTCACCACCTCGCCGTCCGGTGTGGTGCGCACCCGCACGTCGTGAATGCGTTGCAACGTCCCGAAGGCATTAGCGATATCCGCCAGCGCGCCGACGATGCGGGCGGTCCGTTCCGGAGGAGCATCCGTCCCGGTGGCGTCGTCGGCCTGCTGCGGCTCGATATGGGTGTCGATCTCGATATCCTGGCCGAGTTCTTCGGTGATGGCGGCTTCAAGGCCGGTGGCGATGTCATGGGCCTCGCGCAGGCTCAGCGTGCCGTCCACCTCCAGGTCGAGCGCGATGGCGAGGCGGCCGTCCACGGTGTGGACCGTGACGTGATGGATGGCGAGCGCGCGGTTGCGGGCAATGATCATGACACGCTCGCGGGCGCTTTCATCATCCAGCGCTCGCGGTTCGATGGTGACGGCGATCTCGCTGCGCGGAAAATCCGCGCGAATGGCAGCTTCCGCCCGGGCCTTGAGAGCTTCGACCCGGTCGAGCGGCAGCGTGCGGCTGACGGCGGCGTGAAGGTCGATGAACACGACGCCGGCGGCGCTCCGCGCGCGGATGCGCTCGATGGCGACGATGCCGGGAATGCGTGAGACCTTGTCCGATATCTGCGTCGCGGCTCCCGGCGGCGCGGTGTCGGTGAGGGTGTCGATGGTGCGGCGGCCAAGACGCCAGCCGACGATGCAGACAAACACCGCCACCGCGACCGCCGCGGCGGAATCGGCCCAGGGCAGGCCGGCGGCAACGCCGCCGAGGCCGGCGAGCACGGCGAGGGACGACCACAGGTCGGAGCTGAAATGCAGCGCATCCGCCTCCAGCGCCTCGCTGTCCGTTTCCTTCGCCACCCGGCCCAGCGTCCGAGCCCGGAAGAAATCAACGATCACCGACACGGCGATGACCGCGAAGGCGATCCACGTCACCTCGATATCGTGGTGGACGCCGACGATCAGCCGCGTGCCGGCTTCCCAGAACACGACGCCCGAGAGGAGGAACAGCAGGGCGGTTTCGGCAAGGGCGGTGACGCTTTCGAACTTGCCGTGGCCGTAATGATGTTCGGCATCGGCCGGCTTGCCGGAGACGCGGACGGCGAAATAGGTCATCACCGTCGCGACGAGATCGAGCAGCGAGTGCGCCGCCTCGGACAGGATCGCGAGCGATCCTGTCATCACGCCGACCACGCCCTTGGACAGGGTCAGCAGCGCCGAGGCGGCGATGGAGGTCAGGGCGACCTTCTCTTTTTCCATCTGCATGGCGGGTCTCGCGCGGCGGATCGATCGTCAGTGGGTGTCGAAGATCGACTGATAGTCCTTCAGCTTCGCGAGGGTGGCGTCGCGCTCCGCCGCCGTTGGATGGTCGGGGTCCGCGGCTGCGGGAAAGCTGCCGAATTTCATGAGGCAGGCCATCAGCAGCAGTCGGGCCTTCTGCGACGTCAGGTTCTGTCCGCCGATGAAAGGCGGCACCTTGTGAGCGAAGCCTTCCGTGTTGCCGCGCCCGACGCCCACCACCGGCAGGCCGCTGAAGATCGCCCGGACCAGCAGCCGGCGGCGGACCTCCGACATGGGGAAGCCGTAAGGATTCTGGCCCTCGACGACAAAGCCGGCGAGCGGCGCGCGGGCGAGCATGTCGTCCATCATGGCGAGAAGGTCGACGTGGTTGCGCTCGTCCTCGTCATAGTCGTCGCCGGGATAGTTGCCGTCCTTGATGATCGAGACTTTCGGAAGCGCGGCGTCGCGCAGCCTGCCATCCTGCTTCACCTGAACGGGCGTCGGAGCCGGCTGGCCATCGACGCGCAACACGCCGGTGACGGTGTCCGGCTGGCGCGCGATGTTGACCTGCGAGCGCCAGGTGTGACGGCTGGCCGGAATGAACGTCAGCACGGGCTCGGTTTCCGGGCCTGACGAGCCGATCACGCCGCCATGGCCGCCGGTGGCGACGAAGCCGCCGGGCCGCGCATCCGCCTTCACGACTTCCCGGGCCGCGAAAACCCGCTGGTCCTGCACCAGCACGACGCCGGTGCGGTTGCGCCCCTCATCGTCTGCCCAGACACCGGATTCGATGAAGCGCACGGAGTCGATGATGTTCTGGGGGCCGTCGGCGCTCGTGGTGCCATGCGGCCGCTGGGCGGCATTGCAGCAGACCGGCAGCGTCGTATCCAGCATCAGGCTCAGCCAGTAGACCGTTTCCTCGACGCGCGGGCTGCCCTGAGTCCAGATCGCGCCATCATAGCTCCCGGACGCCACGATATCCTGCACGCGATTGGCGATGACGGCGAGCGACTGGCGCGGCGGCGATTTGGACAGATGCGGCGGCTTGTAGGAGAAGAAGTCGCGGCCCCAATGCTCCGGTGCGATGTCGCCCTGGCCGGCATCGGTGCGCTGGTCCGCGGGCAAGCCTTTGGTGTAGCCGCCGCCCGGAATGACGCGATGAAAATCGACCTGCGCCCGCCGGGAGATCTGGTTGTTGTGGCCGTTGCCGTCCACCTGCAACCGGTCGATCTCCTCGAAGCTGCGGGAACCGTCCGGAAAGAAGGTCTGGCGCACGCGCTCCGGCGGCGCGCCGGGATCGGTGCATTCGATCTCCCATGGCCGGCCGTCGGCCTGCCGCGCCATGTAAGGCATGGGATAGAGGCCGTCCTCCGGCCGCAATTCCACCTCGAACACGGGCGTATCCTGCGGGGATTGTCGCTCCCGGTGAAACCTGCCCTGAGCGTCGAGATAGCCGTCCGGCGGCGCATAGAGGTCCGCCGCATCCCGCTCCAGCGGATGGCCGGAGAACTGCTCGACATAGACGGTGGCGGGGGCAGCCAGCCGCTGGGGGCGCAGGGGGTCGAACCGAAGGGCGTCCCCGGCGTCGTCACGCAGCGGGGGCAGGCCGTATTTCTCCCGCGCCTTGTTGGAAGTCACCAGCGGCGGCGTGTTCTGGATCGTGGCTGTTGGGCCGGAGAGGTGGGCAATACGCAGCTTGGGCATCGGGCTCCTCCGACGGGGCATGCAGGATCGTCCGCCTGCTCTATCGGCGCGCCGGCGGGGCGGCAAGCGGCGCGCCAGGGGATGCAGTGTGGGGTGCGATCCCGCGCGATTGGCCGTGGCGGTCCGGAAACCCGCATGACGGTGGGGCTGCCGCATGCAAAAGGCAGGGTGCCGACATTCCCACGGCCAGCTTGGGCCCAGGCGCGACACCTGATATCGCAGGGAGCATGAACCGCCCGCCGCCCTATCGCTTCTCCGTCGCGCCGATGATGGACTGGACGGATCGTCACTGCCGTGTGTTTCACCGGCTGCTGACCCGTCATGCGCTACTTTATACCGAGATGGTCACGACCGGTGCCGTTCTGCATGGCGACCGGGACCGGCTGCTGGGTTTCGACGCGGTGGAGCATCCCGTGGCGTTGCAGCTCGGCGGCTCCAGCCCGACGGATCTCGCGGCCTGCGCGCGCATCGCGCAAGATCATGGCTATGACGAGGTGAACCTGAATGTCGGCTGCCCATCCGACCGTGTGCAGGAGGGCCGCTTCGGGGCTTGTCTGATGGCGGAGCCGGCGCTGGTGGGGGACTGTCTCGCTGCGATGAAGGCGGCGGTGTCGATCCCCGTCACCGTGAAATGCAGGATCGGCATCGACGATCAGGACCCCGAGCCGGCGCTCGACGTGGTCGTGGATGCGGCTGTCGCCGCCGGGGCCGACATGGTGATCGTCCATGCCCGCAAGGCCTGGCTGAAGGGCCTCTCGCCCCGGGAGAACCGGGATATTCCGCCGCTGGACTATGACCGGGTCTATCGCCTCAAGCGCGCTCGGCCGGTGCTGCCGGTGGCGATCAACGGCGGCATCGGCGATCTCGATCAGGCGATGGCGCACCTCGCCCATGTCGATGGCGTGATGCTGGGCCGCGCGGCCTATCAGGACCCCGGCTTGCTGCTGGATGTCGATCCGCGCGTCTTCGGCGCGCCGGCGCCCTTCGCCTCGCTGCGCGAAGCCGCCGAAGCCTTCATTCCCTATATCGAGCGCGAGCTGGCGCGCGGCGCGCGTCTGCCGGCCATGACGCGCCATGTGCTGGGCCTGTTTCGCGGCATGCCGGGGGCGCGCGGCTTCCGGCGGCATCTGTCGACCGAGGCGTTCAAGCCCGGCGCGGATGCCGGAGTTTATCGCGCCGCTCTCGCCCTGATCGGCGATCCCACGGAAGCGGCAGCGGCGTGATGGTGGACCTGCCCCTGAGCGAGTTGCTGGCGCTGGGCGCGGGCCTGCTGGCGGCGGGCGTGGTAACGGGCATTCTCGCCGGGCTGTTCGGCATCGGCGGCGGCGGCATCATCGTGCCGGTGCTGTATCAGGTCTTCATCTTCTTGAATGTGCCCGAGGCCGTGCGGATGCCGCTGGCGGTCGGCACGTCGCTCGCCATCATCATTCCGGTGTCGATCTCCTCGGCATTGGCGCATTACCGCAAGGGCGCCGTGGATTTCGAGGCGGTGCGGCTGTGGTGGTGGCCTTGCATGGTTGGCGTCGGCGCATCCAGCCTCGTCGCCGCCTTCGCGCCGCCGGCGGTGTTCAAGATCGCCTTCGTCGTGACTGCATCGCTGATCGGCACGCGCCTGCTTGCCGGTTTCCGCTGGCAGATCGCCGACAGATTTCCCGGCCGCGTCGCCATGACGGGGATCGGTTTCGGCATCGGCATGGCGGCCGCCTTGATGGGCGTGGCCGGCGGGTCCTTCGTCAACATGGCGATGACGCTCTATGGACGGACCATGCATCGCGCAGTCGGAACGGCTGCGGCGCTGGGCGTCTTCGTCGCCGTGCCGGGCGCCATCGGTTACGTGCTTGCCGGCTGGCCGCAGATGGCGCAATTGCCGCCATTCTCC
>DATMEW010000142.1:0-27794 GCA_035556495.1 Xanthobacteraceae bacterium
GCGGCGAGGTCGGTCTTCTCCCAGGAGAAGCCGCCGTCCTTCTCCGGCGCGCGGCCGAAGTGACCATAAGCCGCAGTGCGGCGATAGATCGGGCGGTTGAGCTTCAGGGTGCGGCGGATGTTGGTCGGGCGCAGCGGGAACAGTTCCGCCAGCACCTTCTCCAGCTTGGCCTCATCGACCTTGCCGGTGCCGTGGGTGTTGACCAGCAGCGACATCGGATCGGCGACGCCGATGGCATAGGCGACCTGGATGGTGCACTGGTCGGCAAGGCCGGCCGCGACCACGTTCTTGGCGAGGTAGCGCGCGGCATAGGCGGCCGAACGGTCCACCTTGGTCGGGTCCTTGCCGGAGAACGCGCCGCCGCCATGGGGGGCATAGCCGCCGTAGGTGTCGACGATGATCTTGCGGCCGGTCAGGCCGCAGTCGCCGTCCGGACCGCCGACGACGAAGTTGCCGGTCGGGTTGACGAGGAAGTCGGACGCCTTCTTCGGCATCCAGCCTTCCGGCAGCGCCGAGGCGACAGCGTCCTCGATCATCTCGCGGACCATGCCGGGCGTGTATTTCTTGCCGTTGCGGGTCTCGGCATTGTGCTGGGTGGAGACGACCACCTTGGTCGCGCCGACGGCCTTGCCGTCCACATACTGCACCGTGACCTGGCTCTTGGAGTCGGGCTGGAGGTCCGGCATCTGGCCGGAGTGGCGGGCGTCGGCCAGCACCTTGAGGATCTTGTGCGAGAAGAAGATCGGAGCGGGCATGAAGGTGCCCTTCTCGTAGACCTCGCTCTCGGTGCAGGCATAACCGAACATCATGCCCTGGTCGCCGGCGCCTTCTTCGTCGGCGCCCTTCTTCTTCTTGGCGTCCACGCCCATGGCGATGTCGGGGGACTGGCCGTGCAGCACGACCTCGACATCCGAGCCGTGCCAGGAGAAGCCGTCCTGATTGTAGCCGATGTCCTTGACGACGCCGCGGGCGATCTCGGTGATCAGCTCGCGGTTGATCACGGCCTGCGAGCCATACTTCTGGAACAGGGGAGCCTGGCCGCGACCTTCGCCGGCGATGACGATCTTGTTGGTGGTCGTCAGCGTTTCGCAGCCGAGACGGGTGTTGACGAGGCTGTCGTCGGCGATGCCGAGCTTGACGTCGTTTTCGAGGAAGGCGTCGAGGATGGCGTCGGAAATCTGGTCAGAGACCTTGTCCGGATGTCCCTCGGAAACGGATTCGCTAGTGAAGAGGAAATTCTTGCGTGCCACGGTCGTATTCTCCCTCGCCAGACTTACGGGGCCGGATCAAAGCCTAGCCATGATGTTGTAGAGATAAGCAAGCTTCTTTGCAGTGTGGATTGCCGCGGTCAAGTCGTGGGCAATCGTGGGCAGAGAAAGTGGGCAAAAAAGGCCCCGACGTATCGTTTCAGTCGCCGCCGCCGGCCATCTGTTCGACCAGATCGACGATGCGGCGGCGCAGCTTGGCGTCCGAAATGCGACGAAATGCCTTGATCAGGGCGAGACCTTCGGAGGTTGCCAGAAAGTCCGTGACATAAGCGGGCGAGGGCGCTTCCTGCAAGCCGCCGCTGGCGGCGCCCTCCAGCTCCAGAGCCGGCGCGCCTTCGAAAAAGAACGCCACAGGCACTTGCAGGACCTGCGAAATCTGCTGAAGCCGGCTCGCTCCGATGCGGTTCGTGCCCTTCTCGTATTTCTGAACCTGCTGGAACGTCAGGTTGAGCGCGTCGCCCAGCTTCTCCTGACTCATGGAGAGCATCATGCGACGCATGCGCACGCGGCTGCCGACATGCTTGTCGATCGGGTTAGGGGCCTTCTTGTTCATAAAGAACTCCTATGGCCGATCAATTACGCGAATTTCGCTTTCGCACCAAGCTCAAAACGCCCTCCGTCCTGTTTGGCCCGGCATTGTCGAAATGAGGCTTGTGATGCGTAAAACGACAGAGCGCCATCCAGTGGCAGGAAATCCCGGGGCAAGCACCCTGCAATTCAGGCGCGCCGGTCAGCAGAGGTTCTACCTGCCCGGGATGGCAAATAAAAGGCCGGTGTCCATCGAATCTGCTGGCGGATCAATTCTCATGGCGCTGCGGTGCGGATGTCCTGCGTTGGCGCAGCAGAATGCCGAAACAGGCCAGCAGCGCCAGCATCGCCGGAACATTGCCCCAGCGGCTATAGAGCGTCGGCGGCAGCGGCTTCGGCAGCGCGGAGTCGACCACGCCCTCGGCGCCGAGCGGCAGCGACCGCAGGATGCGCCCGGCCGGATCGACCACGCCGGAAATGCCGTTGTTGGCGGCGCGCACCAGCGGCAGCCCCTCCTCGATGGCGCGCAGCCGCGATTGCTGGAAATGCTGGTAAGGCCCGGTGGAGATGCCGAACCAGGCGTCGTTGGTGACATTCAGCAGCCAGTCGGGCCGTTCCCCCGCGGACCCCGACGCGCCGGGAAAAATGATCTCGTAGCAGATCAGCGGCAGGAAGGCGGGCGCGCGGGGCGCTGTCAGCAGCCGGCGGCGGTCGCCGGAAATGAAGCCGCCCTGCACCTTGGTGAGCTGCATCAGGCCGAGCCGTTCGAGCGTGTCCTGGAACGGCAGATATTCGCCGAACGGCACCAGATGGACCTTGTCATAGACCGACAGGACCGAGCCGTCGTGGTCGATCACATAGACAGAGTTATACGCGCGGGTGATCGGCGTGCCGGGCGGCGTCTGCGGCGGGCGCACCGCGCCGGTGATCAGCACCGTGCCCTCAGGCAGCAGCGCCGCGATCTGCGCCAGCGCCTCCGGCTCGCGTACGAGAAAGAAGGGAAAGGCGGATTCCGGCCAGATCAGATGGGTGATCCGGTCGAGGCCGGCTGCGTCCGGCCCGGCGGCGCGGTCGGACAGGGCGAGATAGCGCTGCATCACCGTGCGGCGCGCGGCATAGTTGAATTTCTGGTCCTGCTGGAGATTGGGCTGCATCAGCCGCAGCCGCACGCCTTCCACCAGCGCGGTCGGCGTCGTGGCGAGGCGCTGGACGCCGAAGCCCGCCATCACGACCAGCGTGGCTGCCGCGAGGGCGAGCGGCATCCACGTGCGCCGGGCGCGGCCGGCGCCGCTGGCGGGATCGGCCAGCACGGCGGGGCTGGCGAATACCGCGATGGCGATGAAGGTGAGGCCCCACAGGCCGACCACGGCGGCGCTCTGCGCCAGCACCAGCGGGCCCGTCAGCGCGGTGCCGATGGCATTCCACGGAAAACCGGTCAGCAGGTGTCCGCGCAGCCATTCGGTGGCGGTGAGCGCCGCCGCAAGCGCCAGAATCCGGCTGGAGCCGGACGTCCAGAGCAGTCGCGCCAGCGCGAAGCCCAGGCCGGTGAAGAGCGCGAGCCCGGCCGGCAGAACAAGCACGGCGACCGGCAGCAGCCAGCCGAAAGTCTCCGCATCCACCAGAAAGGCGTAGCCGACCCAGTACAGCCCGGCGAGGAAATAGCCGAAGCCGAACCACCAGCCGGCGGCAGCGGCGGCGAGCGCGCCGCCGGCTCGCCCCACCGCGCCGTCGATGAGCCAGACCGTCAGCGGAAAGGTGAGGAAGCCGAGCGGCCAGAGATCGAACGGCGCCAGCGTCAGGGTCGTGACCGCGCCCGCCGAAAAGGCGATGGCGGCCCGCCGCCAGCCCCAGGCCACCACGACGCCGTGCGACAGCCGCACGAGGCGGGCGCGAAGTCCGGCCGGGTGCGGCGGCGCGGCGGGCGTGGCCGATTGCGTCACGGGCGCGGGCCGCCGGCGTCGGGCGGTAGGGAATCGGGCGCCGCGGGGTCGGACTGGCTGGCGGATGCCGGCGGCGGCAGCGCCGCCACGGCCTCCGTTTCGGTCGTCCGCCGCGAGATCCGCAGCATCTTCGCCCGGCGGGGATCGGCGTCCAGCACCTCGATCTCGTAGGGGCCGGGGCCCGGCACCAGTTCGCCCCGCACCGGCACGCGGCCGATCTGCGAGAACAGATAGCCGCCGAGCGTATCGACCTCGTCGGCGGCGTCGCCGATCTCGAAATCCGGGCCGACGATCGAGACGACGTCCTCAAGGGCGGCGCGCGCATCGGCGACGAAAGCGCCGTCCGCCTGCGGCACCACGTCCGGCACCTCCTCGTCGTCATGCTCGTCGTCGATCTCGCCGACGATCTGCTCAACGATATCCTCGATGGAGACGAGGCCATCCGCCCCGCCATATTCGTCGATCACCAGCGCGAGATGGATGCGCCGGGCCTGCATCCGCGCCATGAGGTCCATCGCCGGCATCGACGGCGGCACGAACAGCATCTCGCGGGCGATCTGGGCCTCGGCGAGCGGCATGGCGAGGTCGATGGCTTTCAGGTCGAGCCCGGCCGGCAGCGGCTTGCGGCGCCGGGTGTTGGCGGCCGCGCCTTCCGCCGCGCGGGCGGTCATGAAGGCGATCAGGTCGCGGATATGAACCATGCCGACGGCGTCATCGAGGGTGTCCTTGTAGACCACGAGCCGCGAATGGGCGGCGTTCTCGAACACCTTGAGCAGTTCGCCGATGGGGATTTCATGCTGCACGGCGACGATGTCGGCGCGGGGAATCATCACGTCCACCACGCGGCGCTCGCGCAGATCGAGAATGTTGCGCAGCAGCTTGCTCTCGTCGGGAGAGAAGCCAGTCTCCTCGTCGCCGCCGGCTTCGAGCACATCCTCGAGGTTGGCGCGCAGCGAGCCGGATTTCCAGCCGACAAGGGTGCGCAGCAGCCGGGTGAAGACATTCTCGCTGTCGTGTTGGCGAGGTGTGTCGGTGGGCCGGGAGGCCGGAACGGGAAGCTGGGAGCCGGTCGTTCCGGCGGGGCTACTACTTGGGTCTGGGTCGGGCATATGGGGGTTTCGAAAGTCCCTCAGGGTTCACGATAGGGGTCGGGGATGCCGAGCCGGCCGAGGATGGCGGTCTCATGCCCTTCCATCTCTTCCGCCTCGGTATCGTCTTCGTGGTCATGGCCGAGCAGATGCAGGAAGCCATGCACGGTGAGATGGGTCAGATGGTCGGCGAACGGCTTGCCCTCTTGGCCGGCCTCCCGCGCGGTCGTTTCCAGCGCGATGGCGATGTCGCCGAGATGACCCTGCGCCTCGTCGGCGCCCGGAAACGACAGCACATTGGTCGGTTTGTCGAAACCGCGGAAATCGCGGTTGAGCGCCTGCATCCGGGCGTCGTCGGTGAGCAGCACCGCGACCTCGCCGGCCGTCACGTCCATGGCGGCCGCTGCGGCGGCGACGGCGCGCAGGATCGCAGCTTCTGCGCCGGGCTGCGCGGCCCAGCCCTCGGCCTCGATGACGATATCCACCGCGGGGCCTGAAGCCGGGAGCGGTTGTGGCTGCGGGTTCATCGTCCCGGCCTCGGGACGCGGTCATAGGCGGCCACGATGCGCGCGACGAGTTCGTGGCGCACCACGTCCTCGTTGCCGAAATGCACCTGCCCCACCCCCTCGACGCCGTCGAGCAACTGCAACGCTTCCGACAGGCCCGAGGTCTGACCGGGCGGCAGGTCGGTCTGGCTCGGATCGCCGGTGACGATCATGCGGCTGTTCTCGCCGAGGCGCGTGAGGAACATCTTCATCTGCATCGAGGTGGTGTTCTGCGCCTCGTCCAGAATCACCACGGCGTTGGAGAGCGTGCGCCCGCGCATGAAGGCGAGCGGCGCGATCTCGATCTCGTCGGTCTGCAACGCGCGCTCCACGATGCGGGCATCCATCAGGTCGAACAGCGCGTCGTAGATCGGCCGCAGGTAGGGATCGACCTTCTCGCGCATGTCACCGGGCAGGAAGCCCAGCCGCTCGCCGGCTTCCACCGCCGGGCGCGAGAGCACGATGCGGTCGACCTCCTTGCGCTCGAACAGATGGACCGCATGGGCGACCGCGAGCCAGGTCTTGCCGGTGCCGGCCGGGCCGGAACCGAACACCAGCGTGTTGCGCTTGAGGGCGCGGATATAAGCGTCCTGCCCGGCGGTGCGGGCGCGCACCGCGCGCTTGCGCAGGTTGATCTCCTCGAACGCCTGGTTGCGGGTCGCCGGATCGAAGTCGAACAGCGAGCCCTGCGCCAGCACCTGGCGGATCGCGCCCTCGATATCGCCGGCTACGATCTCGTCGCCGCGCTTGAGCCGCTCGTAAAGCCCTTCGAGCACGAGGCGGGCCTTCTGGCAGCCGTCGCGCGAGCCCTGAAGGGTGATGGTGTTGCCGCGCTGGTCGGCGATAACGCCGAGGCGGCGTTCCACCAGCGCGAGATTCTGGCCGTACTGGCCGAACAGCAGCGAGGCCAGCCGGTTGTCATCGAAATCCAGTACCACGAGCGCCGGCGCGGCATCGGTGGCCGGTGCGGTCGAAGCGGGCGCGTCCGTTCGCGAACGAGGCAAGGGAGGTCAGGCTCCTGCGTCAGCCAGCATGGCCGCCGGCGTTGTGCCGGCAGATGTTTCATCAACGAATGACCGGGGCGTGACGCAATCCTCCGTCAGGCTCCCGAACAGGCTGTTGGCGCTGATCCCGTCGATCAGCACCGGCACGATGGTGCCGATGGCGGCGGCCGGGGCCTGCACATTCACTGCCTGGAGATATGGGGTGCGGCCGATGAGCTGGCCAGCATGGCGGCCGGGCTTTTCCATCAGCACATCGTGGACCTGCCCCTGCGCGCCGCGCAGGAAGGCGGCTTGCTGGCGGTCGATCACGGCCTTGAGGCGGGCCAGCCGCTCGCTGCGGACCTCTTCGGGAACCTGATCGTCCAGTCCCGCCGCCGGAGTGCCGGGCCGGGAGGAGTATTTGAAGAAGAAGGCGGTGGAATAGCCGACGTCCTCGATCAGTTGCAGGGTGTCGCGGAAATCCTGCTCGGTCTCGCCGGGAAAGCCGACGATGAAATCGGAGGTGAAGGCCATGTCCGGCCGCGCCGTCCGCAGCCGGTCGATCAGCTTCAGATAATGCGCCGCCGTGTGCTTGCGGTTCATGGCCGCGAGGATGCGGTCGGAGCCCGACTGCACCGGCAGATGAAGCTGCGGCATCAGTTCCGGCAGGTCGCGATGGGCGGCGATCAGGTCGTCCGCCATGTCGCGGGGATGGCTGGTGCTGTAGCGCAGCCGGGCAATGGCCGGGATCGCGGCGAGCGCCCGCAGCAGGTCCGCGAGGCTCCAGTCGCGGCCGTCGGGGCCGGGGCCGTGATAGGCGTTGACGTTCTGCCCGAGCAGGGTCAGCTCCCGCACCCCGGCCTCGGCCAGCCGCGCCGCCTCGCGCAGGATTTCCGCCGGCGCGCGCGAGACTTCCGCCCCGCGGGTGTAAGGCACGACGCAGAAGGCGCAGAATTTGTCGCAGCCTTCCTGGATGGTGAGGAAGGCGGTCGGCCCGCGCTTGCGGGCGGCCTCGCGGCCCGGCAGGGGCAGCGTTTCGAACTTGTCCTCGACGGGAAATTCGGTCTCGACCACCGGGCCGTTATGGGCGCGGGCCAGCAGATCCGGCAGCCGGTGATAGCTCTGGGAGCCGACCACGAGATCCACGGCCGGCGCGCGGCGGATGATCTCCTCGCCTTCCGCCTGGGCGACGCAGCCGGCCACCGCGACGGTGACGCGGCGGCCCTCGCCGGCGGCGGCGTCCTTGATCTGGCGGATGCGGCCGAGTTCCGAATAGACCTTTTCGGCGGCCTTCTCGCGGATATGGCAGGTGTTGAGGATGACGAGGTCGGCGTCATCGGCGGAGGCGGTTTCCGTATAGCCCTCGGGCGCGAGCGTGTCCGCCATACGATTGGAATCGTAGACGTTCATCTGGCAGCCGTAGGATTTGATATGGACCTTGCGCATTGCGCCCATCATCCGCTCATGCAGGCCGGGCGTGTCGCCGGGACATGCGGGAGAGCCGGTGGCGCGGCGCGGGCCGGCGCGGGGTCGGCATCGACGGAACGGTCGTCATGGCGTCCATGTAGCGGGTTTCGGGCGAAAAGGGAATGCCGCACGATGGCCATGCGGTTCTCACCCGTGGCGGGGCCGCCCCGGCTCGGCCGAATCGTGCCCCAGCGCGCCGGCGGAGAGGGAGCGGACCTCCTGTTCCAGCCGGCGGGTCGTGGTCTTGCGGTCCCGTGCCGTCACGGCGTCCAGCGGCTCGCCCCAGCCCAGCGTGACGTCCATGGGGCCGCGCCCGATGAAGTCCCGCAGGTGAGGCAGGAGGTCGAAATCGCCGTACCAGGCCGCGAGCGGCCGGTGCTGGCGGCCCATCGGCAGGCCGTGGAGCCGGGTATAGGCGATCGCCAGCGGCTGGATCGCCACTGAAACAGCGCCCGCAGCAGTCCCTGCTTCCGTGGCCGCCTCAGTCATCATGTCCGTCATTTCCTCGCGCACCGCGCCGAGCAGGGCGGAGCGGAACGGCAGCACCCGGTTGCCGTCGCTGGAGGTGCCTTCCGCGAACAGCACCACCGCCTCGCCGTCCTGAAGCCGCGCGGCGAGGTCCGCCGTCGCCGCGCCGGTCTGGCGCCGGCGCTCGCGGTCCACGAAGACGGTGGGCCGGGCGCGGGCGACGAGGCCGATCAGCGGCCAGCGCGCCACCTCGCTCTTGGCGACGAACAGCGCCGGCGTCGTCGCGGTGATGGCGAGGATGTCCGCCCATGAGACATGATTGGCGACGACCAGCACCGGCCGGCCGCGCACCGGTGCGCCGGTGCTGGTGACGCGCAGGCCGATGGCGGCGCAGACAAGCCGGCTGTAGACCGTGGAGACCGCGCCGCGGCCGGGCAGCCGCAGCGCCTTCAGCGCGAGCAGAAGGATGACGAGAAGGGCGGTGAGAACGAGAAAGACGGCGAAAGCGAAGGCGGTCCGCGCCATCACCGCTCGGTCGTGTCGTCGAGGGGCACGGCGTAGAGTTCGAGGCGGTGGTCCACCAGCTTGAAGCCGAGCTTGCGGGCGATCTCGGCCTGGAGCTTCTCGATTTCCTCGGACTGGAATTCGATCACGTCGCCGGTGCGCAGATTGATGAGGTGATCGTGGTGCTCGTTCGAAATCTGCTCGTAGCGCGCGCGCCCGTCACGGAAGTCGTGGCGCTCGATGATGCCGTAATCCTCGAACAGCTTGACCGTGCGATAGACCGTCGAGATGGAGATATTGGCATCCACCGCGGCGCAGCGGCGATAGAGTTCCTCCACGTCCGGATGGTCCTCCGCCTCGGCGATCACGCGCGCGATCACGCGGCGCTGCTCGGTCATCCGCAAACCCTTCTGGATGCAGACGGCCTCGATATCGTTGGCGTGGCTGGGGCTCAAATCCTGTCTCCCGATCAGTTGGCCGGGCATACCACGGCCGGCCTGCGCAGGCCACCCGGAAGGCCGCGGCTGGCGCGTGCCTCAGGTCAGGTCGCGGCGCATGACGAGCGCGGCGACGGCGTGGCCGTCCGGCCCGGAATAATAGCCGGCACGGCGCCCGACTTCGCGAAATCCGGCGCGGCGGTAGAGCGCGAGCGCCGGCCGGTTGGCCTCGTCCACCTCCAGAAAGAGGTGGCGGACGCCGAGACCGGCAAGGCGGCGCATGTGAAAGGCGAGCAGGGTGCCGGCAAGGCCGCGGCCCCGCCGCCGCCGGGCCACCGCCACTGACAGGATTTCGGCTTCGTCGGCGGCGATGCGCGACAGGATGAAGCCGTGAATGTCGCGGGTCCTCGCGCCGCCGGCCGCCGGCCCCATCACGTCGCCGATCACGGCCGGGTCCGCGAGCAGGGCCAGAAACTCCTCCTCGTCCCAGCCGCGATGGAACGAGGCGGCGTGGAGCCGGGCCAGCGCGGCGGCATGGCGGGGGCGCGCGTCGGCGGGATGCGGCGGCAACGGCCGGATCAGCCGCCCGATCGATTGCCGGAGCCACTCCCCGATCCGGCCGAGCATCTCAGCCACCGCTGGCGTGAGGCTGCCGGGCGATGCCGGCGACATTCTGCGGCTTGGCGTCCGCCGCCCGCAGATAGAGTGGCCGGGGCCGGGCAGTTGCCGCATCGGCGAGGGCCGCGAGCCGCGCCACCCAGACGATGTCCGGGGCGGCTTCGGTGCTGACGGCGGCCGGCGGCGCGGCCTCGGCGGGCCACCGGGCGGCGAGCAGCGCCGCGGCATTGCCGGCCAGCCGGCAGTTCTTCATGGCGGCCGCGGCCTCGGCTGCTTGGACGATGGGGATCACGGCAGGCGCGGCCAGCGGCGCGCCGCCGGCCGCAAAGCCCTGAAAATATACGTGGTCGTGCCGGGCATCGATCGCCGTCGCGACCGGCCGCGTGCGATCTTCCGCCAGCAGGGGGGCGGCATAGGCGGCGAGCGTGGTGAGGCCGACGACCGGCTTGTCCGCCGCGACGCCGATGCCGCGCGCGGCGGAAATCGCGACGCGCAGACCGGTGAAGCTGCCGGGGCCGACCGTGACGCCGATGCGGTCCAGCGCCGCGAAGGCAAGGCCGGACCGCGCCATGACCTGCGCCAGCATCGGCATCAGCGCCTCCGCATGGCCCCGGCCCAGCGCCCGGGAGTCATGGGCCAGCAGGCCCGCGTCGGTATCGAACACGGCGACCGAGCAGGCGTCGAGGGCGGTGTCGAGGGCGAGGATGCGCATGAGCCGCACGGCTACGCCAGCGGGGGCAGGGCAGCAAGGCAATTAATCGTATTGCGATTAAATCACCGGTTGCGCTTCGATGCCGCTGCATATGAGGCGGTCATGGCCGTCGCGGGGCAAGCCCGCGGCTCGGCCCGCCCGGCCATGATGGCGATGGCGGGCAGGCCGCTTTTCAACCGGTCTGCGCGCGGGCACACGGCCGGCGGTATGCCGGTTCGACCAGAGCGAAGGCCGCGCCGGCTCAGACCGGGCGGACCTCGATGACGTCCGGCAGATAATGCCTGAGCAGGTTCTGGATGCCGTGGCGCAGGGTAGCCGTCGATGACGGGCAGCCGGCGCAGGCGCCCTTCATGTGCAGGAATACGACGCCGTCCTTGAAGCCCTTGAAGGTGATGTCACCGCCGTCGTTGGCGACCGCCGGCCGCACCCGGCTCTCGATCAGCTCCTTGATGGTGTCCACCGTTTCAGTGTCCGCCTCGTCGAAGAATTCGTCCCCGGTGTCTTCCGCGGCGGCGGCCGCGCCGGCCAGCAATGGTGCGCCGGAGACGAAATGCTCCATGATCGCGCCGAGGATCGCGGGCTTGATCTGGGGCCAGTCGCTGTCGTCGGTCTTGGTGACCGAGATGAAATCCGAGCCGAAAAACACACCCGCCACGCCGGATACCGCGAACAGGTGCTGGGCCAGCGGCGATGCCGCCGCCTCAGCGGTGCTGCGCAGGTCCAGCGTTCCCGCGTCCATCACCGTGCGGCCGGGGAGGAATTTCAGCGTGGCGGGATTCGGGGTGACTTCGGTCTGGATGAACATGGGGCGGCTCCGTCCCTGCGCGGGTTCAAGGCCCGCCGGTCGCGAGAGGAAAGATGGAGATTATCTGGCGTCTTTCCCCGCCCGGTTCAACTGCCGGGCAGCCATGCGCGGCTGGCGATGGCTCGATTCCTGCCGCTGGGCCGCCTGCGGGGCAGGAAATATCTTGACAAAATTCCTAATAAGAATATGATCCTAAATCTGTCGATCCATCGACGCGCTGTTTGACATCGTGAAACTTTATTCCGCGACAGGTCACGGCATTGCCGGACCCCCGGCGACCCCTCCCACCGGGGATCGCGGGACCGGGGAATCCAAGCAGCCGGCGGGATCGGCCGCAGGCCCGGCATGAGCGCCGCGAAAGGTGCGCCGGGTTCAAGCGGTCCGGCCCCGACCTGATCCGGCTGCGCGGAAGGAACGGACAGAACCTTGCCGGCGGCCGGCACCGGCCTTCTTCTTCCGGAACGTGATCTCCGGCCGGCGCAGGACTCGCGACTCAGTCCGCCACCCGCGCGACCACCCGCGCCGGCGCGCCGTCCGAGCCGGCGAGATTGATCGCCATCACCATGGTCTCGATGCGCCGGCCGGCGAACACCGAGAGGTTGTTCATGTGCTCCATGATCAGCACGCCGTTGCGCAGCAGGGTGCGATGGACCGGATAGTCGAAATCCGCGGGCCGGTAGTGCGGCGACATGTCCGGCGTGCTCCAGTCGCAGCCGACCAGCTTGGCGCCCTGCGCCACGAGCCACTCCGCCGCCTCCGGCGACAGGAACGGATGGTCTTCGTATTCGTCGGTATTCACCTTCCGCCACCAGCCGGTGTCGATGAACAGGATGTCGCCGGGCTGGAGCTTCGGCGTCGCGCGTTCGAGCTCAGCGACGCCGATGACGCCGCGAAAGCCGGCATCGATGTGCCACACCACGCCGGTGCCATAGAGCCGCTCCAGCGGAATCTCGTCGATGGTCGGGCCGTTGCTGACGAAGTGGCGCGGCGCGTCGATATGGGTGCCGTGATGCACCACCATCTGGATCTCGGTGACGTTCACCGGCGGATAGCTCATCCAGCGGCTGATGCGCGGCTGGGGAAAGAACGGCATGCGCGACAGCGTCTCGGTGACACGATGGGACAGATCGGTCCAGGGGCCGCTGCCCTCGATTCGCGGCGTCGGAATGTCCGGCCAGCCGTGCCAGCTTTCCTCCTTGTTGTTCTGCGCGCAACCTTCGCACATGCTTCTCACTCCCCCCTTTTGATTGTCGGGTGCGCCGCTGCGGCCTGCGATGGCTAGGCGAGGGCGTCCAGATCCTCGTCGTCGAGCTGGCCCGGCACGATGGCGATCGGAACCGGATAGGTGCCCGCCGTCCGCGCGATGCTGGACACCAGCAGGCCCGGCCCATCCGGGCCGTTGGCCGCGCCGAGCACGAGCAGGGCGATGTCCTCGTCCTCCTCGATCAGCGCCAGCATCGCGGCGACGCGGTCGCCTTCGCGGATGATGCGCTCCGGCACGATGCCGGTGATGCCCGTGGAGGTCACGGCGTATTTGTCGAGCAGCGCATCGGCGTCGCGGTGAGCCTCCGCGCGCATGATGTCCGCGACGCCGAGCCATTGCTGGTTGGTCTCCAGCATTTCGATGACATGGAGCATCAGCACCTTGACGCCGGTGCGCACCGCGCGGCGACTGGCGAAATAGACCGCACGGTCGCATTCCTCCGTATCGTCCACGACGACGAGGAATTTGGCCTTGTGGCCGGCTTCATAGCTGCGACGTCTGCTCATGGCCAGCCATGGTGCCACGGCAGGCAGCGGCGAAACAAGTCGTTCGCGAACGACGATGCGGCTGGCAATGTCCCCCCGCCCTGTTATTCTCGCCCGCATAAAGAGGAATGACGGGAGGATATCGAATGTCGAAAGCGCGCGTCGCCGTTGCTGCCGCTGCGGCCCTGCTGTTCGCGTTGCCGGCGGCGGTGGCGCAGACCTATCCGAGCAAGGTGATCCGCATCATCGGCCCCGCGCCGCCCGGCGGCAGCGTCGATATCATTGCCCGCCTGGTCGCGCCCGAGTTGCAGGCCGCGCTGAAGCAGAATGTGATCGTGGAGAATCGCGGCGGCGGTGGCGGCTATCTCGGCACCGAGCAGCTCGCGAAGTCCGCGCCGGACGGCTACACCATCGGCATCGGCGGCGGCTTCTCGACCATCACCGCGACGCTCCAGAAGAACCCGGCCTACAATCCGCGCGACCTCACGCTGGTCGCGGTCTTCGCCGGCACGCCGAACATGCTCATCGTCGGGCCGAAGGTGAAGGCGGCGACGGTCGCCGAGCTGATCGCGGATGCGAAGGCCCATCCCGGCAAATACAATGTCGGCTCGAACGGCGTCGGCACCACGATCCATCTCACCGCCGAACTGTTCAAGCTGCGCACATCCACCCAGCTTGCCCATGTCGCCTATCGCGGCCAGCCCGACGCGGTGAATGCGCTGCTGACGGGCGAGACCGACATGATGTTCGACAATGCCTCGATCCATCTCGCCAACATCAAGGCCGGCAAGGTGCGGCCGCTGGCGGTGGCCGCGCCGGAACGCTTCAAGGCGTTGCCGGACGTGCCGACCTTCGCCGAGAGCGGCATCAAGGATGCGGAGGTGCTGTCGTGGTTCGGCATCGTGGTGCCGAAGGGCACGCCGCAGGGCGTGATCGCGACGCTGGACGGCGCTTTCAAGGCGATGGCTGCCAAGCCGGAATTCCAGAAGGCGATCGCGGATCAGGGGCTGGAGCCGATCTATATGGATGCCGCGAAGGCGGGCCCGTTCTGGACCAGCGAGATCGATAAATGGGCGGCGGTCATCAAGGCCGCGAATATCCAGCAGTAGCGGCGCTGAAACAAAACAGCCGGCGCGACGTCCCGGTTACGGGCATGACGCCGGCTGTTTGTCATCAATGATCGCGCTGCTCAGCGCCGCCGCACGAAGCCGACGATATCCTTCACGTCGTTCAGCGTGGCATTGGCCAGCACTTCCGCGCGGCCCGCGCCGTCCGCCAGCACGGCGTCGATATGGGCCGGGTCCTGCATCAGCCGCTGCATCTCCGCGCCGATGGGGCCGAGCTTGACCACCGCGAGATCGACCAGCGCCGCCTTGAAGGCCGAGAATTGCGCGCCGCCGAAGTCCTTCAGCACGTCGGCCTTGGTGCGGCCTTCCAGCGCCGCGTAGATGCCGACGAGATTGTCGGCCTCGGGCCGGCTGGCGAGGCCGGCTTCCTCGCCCGGCAGCGGCTCGGGATCGGTCTTGGCCTTGCGGATCTTCTGGGCGATGGCGTCGGCATCGTCGGTGAGGTTGATGCGCGCATAATCGGAGGCATCCGATTTCGACATCTTCTTCGCGCCATCGCGCAGCGACATGACGCGGGTGGCCGGTCCGGCGATGACCGGCTCGGTCAGCGGGAAATACATATCGCCATGGCCGAGGGCGCGAATCTGCTCGGCATAGTCGTTGTTGAATTTCTGGGCGATGTCGCGGGTCAGCTCCAGATGCTGCTTCTGGTCCTCGCCGACCGGCACATGGGTCGCGCGATACACCAGAATGTCCGCCGCCATCAGGCTCGGATAGACGTAAAGACCGGCCGATGCATTCTCGCGGTCCTTGCCGGCCTTCTCCTTGAACTGGGTCATGCGGTTGAGCCAGCCGAGGCGGGCGACGCAGTTGAACACCCAGGCCAGCTCCGCATGAGCCGGGACCTGGCTCTGGTTGAAGATGATGCTCTTCTTTGGATCGAGGCCGCAGGCGAGATAGGCGGCCGTGACCTCGCGGATCGCGCGGGTCAGCGCGGGCGGGTCCTGCCAGACGGTGATGGCGTGCATGTCAACGACGCAATAGATGCAGTCGTGCGTCTTCTGCATCTCGATCCAGCGCGTCATCGCGCCGAGATAGTTGCCGAGATGCAGATTTCCGGTCGGTTGCATCCCGGAAAAGACGAGGTCCTTGAAAGCCATCGGCGGCTCCTCCATGGGGCGCGTCCATGCCACGCGCTTTTCGGGCAGGCAAGCGTGCCCGTGCGCTGCGCGGCATTCAGCGCGGGAGTGTTGCGGGATCGCGCCAGCGCAGCGCGCCGGTCAGCCGCAGCGCGGCGAGATAGACCGCAAGCCCGCCTACGACCAGCGCCGCCAGCCAGGCGAGGCGGATGACGCCACTGGCGGGCATGCCGGAGACCGCGACCGCGGCCGCGAGGGCCAGTCCCATCGCCAGCGCCGCGAGGGCGATGCGCGGCAGCCGCCGTCTGGCGTCGGCGTCGATGGCGAGCCAGCCGCGGCCGCGCAGGCGCAGCCCCAACAGGCCGGCCGAGGTCCATGCGCCGAGCGCGATGGCGGCGGCGATGCCGAGGTGGCCATGGCGGGGAAACAGCAGCAGGCCCGTCCCGATCATCGCGGTGAGGCCCGCCAGCGCGGTCATGGCCGGGGCGCGGCCGTCGCCCCGCGCGAAGGATACGGCGGCGAAGACCTTTTCCAGCGCCTGGGCCGGCAGCGCCGCGCCGAGGATCGCCAGCGCCCCGGCCACGGCGGCGGTGTCGGCGGCGGTGAAGGCCCCGCGCTCGAACAGTGCGGCGATGATCGGCCCGGCCAGCACGACGAAGGCGAGGCCGGCCGGCAGCGCGAGGCCGAGCGCGACTTCCGTGGCGCGGGAGAGGCTGGCCGCGCCGTCGCCCCGTGCGGCGGCAGCCGCGATGGCCGGGGTCAGCGCCATGGCGATGGCGGCGGAGACGACGCCGAGCGGCAGTTCATAGAGCCGGTTGGCGTAATAGAGCCAGGCCACCGCGCCGGGCGCGGCCGAGGCGATGACGGTGCCGGCGATCAGCGCGAGCTGCGGCGCGCCGGCGGCGAGCAGGCCGGCGGGTAGCTGCCGCCAGAAGCCGGGGGCGCCCCCCGCTGCCGGCCTGGCGGCGATGGCCGGCATGGCACCGCTTTCGCCGCGCGCCAGCGCGACCGCCATCACCGCCACCTGCGCCGCGCCCGCAATGGCGATCGAGGTTGCGAGGATCGTGCCGGCATCGAGGCGCGGCAGCAAAACCGCCATCGCGACCGCGGCCAGCGCCACGAGATTGAACGCGACCACGGCGAGGCCCGCCGCCGCGACGCGGCCCTGCGCCGCCAGCACGGCGGCGAGCACCGCGCCGCTGCCGGCCAGCACGAGATAGGGCGCGGCGAGGCGCAGATAATGCGTCGCCGCGATCATGCGGGCCGGATCGTCGGCGAAGCCCGGCACCAGCAGCGCGGCGAGCCGGGGCGCGGCAAGCATCGCCAGCAGCGTCACGCCGCCGAGGCCGAGCAGCGTCGCGATCAGCACGCGGCGGGTGAAGCCGGCGGCGGCCGCCGGCCCGCCGGCCGTGCGCAGGGCGAGCCAGCGCGGCACGAAGGCGGCGTTGAGCGCGCCCTCCGCCAGCAGCCGTCGCACCAGATTGACCGCCTGCATCACGCCGAGAAAGGCGTCCGCCGAGACGCCCGCGCCGAGCAGGGTCGCAACGCCGAGATCGCGCGCGAAGCCGAGCAGGCGCGAGGCCAGCGTGGCGGAGCCGATGGTGAGCAGGCGGGAGGCAGAGAACATGCGGCGGCGGTCCCGACGGTCGGCCGGAGCGGAGCCCTCTGCTAGCATGTCCGTCCTAGAAGACCGTTTGAAAAGCCTCCGCGGTAGGCAGCCCGCTGACCCCGGAACAGCAGGCCATCAGAGCTGTGGTGGGGCCAATGCCCATCCCAACGCGACCAAAAATCTTGGGCACCAAAAACCCTGCCCACGAATTGCCTTGTCGGGACTGCCGGTTATAGTGCGCGCGCTTCTCGGACGCGCGGCAGGCGTGCGCCGGCGCAAGGTCCGATCCGCCGCCCCGGCCGGAGCGGCGCTTCCATCAATTCCTGAGACATTCGGAGTACCAGCATGGCCACCCGCTACGACGTTCTCGGCATCGGCAACGCCATCGTCGACGTGCTCGCCCGCGCGGAAGACGATTTCCTGAAGACGCAGGAGATGACCAAGGGCGCGATGGCGCTGATCGACGAGGGCCGCGCCCAGTCGATCTATGGCGCGATGGGTCCGGCGACGGAAATCTCCGGCGGCTCGGCCGCCAACACCATCGTCGGCGTCGCCAATTTCGGCGCGCGGGCGGCGTTCATCGGCAAGGTGAAGAATGACGAACTGGGCGAGGTGTTCAGCCACGACATCCGCGCCGCCGGCGTCGCCTTCGACACGCCCGCCGCCACGGACGGCGCTTCCACCGCGCGCTGCTATGTGCTGGTGACGCCGGACGGCGAGCGCACCATGAACACCTATCTCGGCGCGGCGCAGGACCTCGGCCCGGACGATATCGACGCGGAGGCCATCGCCGCCGCCGAGATCGTCTATCTCGAAGGCTATCTGTGGGACCCGCCGCAGGCCAAGGAAGCGTTCCGCAAGGCCGCCAAGATTGCCCATGACGCCGGCCGCAAGGTCGCGCTGACGTTGTCCGACGCCTTCTGCGTCGGCCGCTATCGCGACGAGTTCCTGAACCTGCTGACCACCGGCACGGTCGATATCGTCTTCGCCAACGAGAGCGAGCTGACCAGCCTCTATGAAGGCTCCGACTTCGATGCCGCGCTGGAGAAGCTGCGCAAGGACGTCAAGCTCGGGGTCGTCACCCGCAGCGAGAAGGGCTGCGTCGTCGTCCATGGCGACAAGACCGAAGCCGTGCCCGCCGCGAAGATCGAGAAGCTGGAAGACGCGACCGGCGCCGGCGACCTGTTCGCCGCCGGCTTCCTGGTCGGCCATGCGCGCGGGCTCGACCTGCGGACTTCCGCCCAGCTCGGCGCGCTGGCGGCGGCCGAAGTGATCCAGCATATCGGCGCGCGGCCGCAGGCTTCCCTCAAGGAGATGGCGCAGAAGCAGGGCCTGCTGAAATAAGCTGCCGCCTGTTCTGAACAGACGAAAGCCCGGCGCGCTGCGCCGGGCTTTCTTTCTTCGCACCGTTGTTTTTGTTGATCTGCAAAGGGAGCGATGTTCGCGCCAGCGATCTTTTTTATTCGAACATGATCTGGTCCGAAAACCGGTTCCCACTTTTCGGGATCATGCCGTAGCGTTTTCGAGCGAAACGAAAATCGGTTCGGGTGAAGAAAACGCGTCGAACCGAAATCTTTAATCCCACACCACGAGATCGTCGCGATGGACCATCTCGGCGCGGCCGGTGATGCCGAGCAGGCTTGCGATCTCCCGCGAATCCCGGCCCTTGATCTTCTCCGCGTCCGCCGCGTCATAGGCGACGAGGCCGCGGCCGATCTCGGCCGTGTCCGGGCCGCGGATCACCACGGCATCGCCGCGGGCGAAGGCACCTTCGACGCGGACAACGCCGGCCGGCAGCAGGCTGCGGCCGCTGCGCAAAGCGCGCACCGCGCCGGCGTCGATGGTCAGCACGCCGCGCGGCTCCAGCGAGCCGGCGATCCATTTCTTGCGCGACGTCACCGGGTTGGCCGGGGTCAGGAACCAGGTGCACAGCCCGCCGTCGATGATCGTGCGCAGCGGATGATCGATCTTGCCGGAGCCGATCACCATATGGGCGCCGCCGCCGGTGGCGATCTTGCCGGCCTCGATCTTGGTGCGCATGCCGCCGCGCGAAAGCTCGGAGGCGGCGTCGCCGGCCACGGCCTCGATCTCGGGCGTGATGCGCTCGACCACCGGAATGAGATTGGCGGTGACGCCGGGGCCGGGCGGGGCGTCATAGAGCCCGTCGATATCGGAGAGCAGCACCAGCAGGTCGGCGCTCGCCATGGTGGCGACGCGGGCGGCGAGCCGGTCGTTGTCGCCATAGCGGATCTCGGATGTGGCGACGGTGTCGTTCTCGTTGATCATCGGCACGGCGCGCCAGTCCAGCAGCTTGGCGATGGTGGAGCGGGCATTGAGATAGCGCCGGCGCTCCTCGGTATCGCCGAGCGTCACCAGCACCTGGCCGGCGGTGATGCCGTGGTCGGACAATACCTCGGCCCAGATCCGCGCCAGCGCGATCTGCCCCACCGCGGCCGCGCCCTGCGATTCCTCCAGCTTGAGCGCGCCGCGCGGCAGCTTGAGCACCGAGCGGCCGAGCGCGATGGCCCCCGACGACACCACCAGCACATCGCGCCCGCCACGATGCAGCGCGGCGATATCGGCGGCGAGCGCGGCCAGCCAGCCGGCGCGCAACCCCGCGCCATCGACGAGCAGGGATGAGCCGACCTTGATGACGATGCGGCGGAAATCGGTGAGGGCGGGGCGGGTCGAGGGCATGAGGCAGATGGAATGAATCGGGCCGGCGGCGCAACGGGCCGCCATGTTGCGGGTTGTCTAACACAGGCCGCGGGAGACGTCCTGAGAGATCGCATCGCCGGCGTGTCGCCAGCGCACACCGCTGCGGACGATAGGGTTGCGGGCGGTGAGGATTGTGCGGGGAACCGGCCATGGCGAGGATTCTCATCGGCACCTCGGGCTGGAGCTATGCCTCCTGGCGCGGGCCGTTCTTCCCGAAGGAAGTGATGGTCAAGCATCACCTGCGCTTCTACGGGACTCAGTTTCCGACCACCGAACTGAACGGAGTATTCTACAGCACGCCGTCCCTGAAGACGGTGCGGAACTGGCGCGACGCCAGCCCGGAGGGCTTCGTCTATGCCTGGAAGGCGTCGAAATATATCACCCACTGGAAGCGGCTCGGCCCTTCCTCCCGCAGCAGTCTTGCGCTGATGGAGACCCGGCTGAAGGCGCTGGGCCCCAAGGCCGGGCCGGTGCTGTTTCAGCTTCCGCCGCAGTTCCGGGCGGACCGGGAGCGGCTCGCCGCTTTCCTCAAGCTGCTGCGGACGAAGCGCCGCACTGTCTTCGAATTCCGGCATCCGAGCTGGTACGAGAAGCCGATCCTCGATCTGCTCGCGGACCACGACATCGCATTGTGCCTGTCGGACCATCACGACGCGCCGGCGCCATGGGAGGCGACGGCGTCGTTCGTCTATATCCGAGGCCATGGGCCGGGCGGGCGCTACAAGGACCACTATCCGGACCGCACCCTGAAGGACTGGGCGAAGAACATCCGCCGCTGGACGCGCGGGCGGCGCGATGTCCATGTCTATTTCGACAACGACCAGAAGAGCGCCGCCCCGGCGGACGCGAAACGGCTGATGGCGTTGCTGGACCTGGTATGACCGGGCGCTTCAGACGAGCGGGCGGACGATGGGGCTCACGGCCGCCACGGCGCGGCTTCGGCCGCCGGCGGCGCGGTATGGGCGGGGGCCGGCTCCGGTTTCTCGCCGATGACGTCGAGCAGGGCGCGCAGCACTTCCGCCACGCCCTCGCCGGTGGCGGCGGACAGCACCAGCGGCTTGCGCTTGGCGGCCCGTTTCAGGCGCGCCAATTGCTGCTTGAGGTCGTCGGGAGCGATGGCGTCGGCTTTGTTCAGCGCGACGATCTCCTGCTTGGCGGCGAGGTCCTCGTCATAGGCCTCCAGCTCCGCGCGCACGATCTTGTAAGCCTGCCCGGCATGGCCGGTGCTGCCGTCGATGAGATGCAGCAGCACGGGGCAGCGCTCGACATGGCCGAGGAAACGGTCGCCGAGACCGACGCCCTCATGGGCGCCCTCGATCAGCCCGGGAATATCCGCGATGACGAATTCGCGGCCATTGACGGAGGCGACGCCGAGCTGCGGATGCAGCGTCGTGAAGGGATAATCCGCGATCTTCGGCCGCGCGGCGCTGACGGCGGCCAGGAAGGTGGACTTGCCGGCATTGGGCAGGCCGACGATGCCGGCATCGGCGATCAGCTTGAGCCGCAGGCGGATGGTCAGTTCCTCCGCCGGCTGGCCGGGATTGGCGTTGCGCGGGGCGCGGTTGGTCGAGGTCTTGAAGCGGGCGTTGCCGAAGCCGCCGTTGCCGCCTTTCGCCAGCACGACGCGCTGGCCGAGCTCCGTCAGGTCCGCGAGCAGCGTCTCGCCGTCTTCGTCATAGATCTGGGTGCCGACCGGCACCTTCATCACGAGGTCGTCGCCGTTGGCGCCATGGCGGTCCTTGCCCATGCCGTTGCCGCCGCGCCTGGCCTTGAAATGCTGCTGATAGCGGTAGTCGATCAGGGTGTTGAGCCCGTTCACCGCCTCGGCCACGACATCGCCGCCCCGGCCGCCGTCGCCGCCGTTCGGCCCGCCGAATTCGATGAACTTCTCGCGCCGGAACGACACGCAGCCGTTACCGCCCGCGCCCGACTGGATATAGACCTTGGCTTCGTCGAGGAATTTCATGGCCCCTTATATGGGCAGGACGGCGCAAAAGGCGAGACATTCGCGGGCGCCGCCGGTCAGCCGTGGGTTCCCGACGCCCCGGCCGCGCCGGCCAGAGCTTCTTTCCCGGCCGCGCCCTGCTCCCGGGCCGGCTCGTAGAATTCGATGTCGCCGCGCCCGCCGCGCTTCGCCCAGTAGAGCGCCCGGTCGGCGCGCATGATCAGCACGTTGACGTCGCGTCCGTGGTCGGGAGCGAAACTGATGCCGATGCTGACGCCGATGGTCACGTCGCCGATATCGAGGCGATAGGGCGCGCTGATATCCGCGACCAGCCGCATGGCGAATTGCCTCGCCTCCTCGCGGCTCGCCACTTTCCGGAAGACGGCGAATTCGTCGCCCCCGAGCCGTGCCGCAAGATCGCCGATGTCCATTGCCGCATGGATGCGCCGTCCGACCCGGCGCAGGACGATGTCGCCGGTCGGATGGCCGTGGCTGTCGTTCACCTGCTTGAAGCGGTCGAGGTCCATATAGAGCAGTGCCCAGATCTGCGGCCCGTCACCATCCCCGATCATCTTCGCGACCTGCGACCGGAAGAAGCTGCGATTGGTGAGCCCCGTCAGCGCGTCGTGGCTGGCGAGGTGGCTCAGTTGCTGCTCCGCGCGCTTGCGCAGCGTGATATCGGTATAGGTGCGCACCAGGCCGCCGGTCGCCAGCGGCACGGTCCGGATTTCGACGAAAGTGCCGTTCGTGCGGCTGCGTTCGTGAATGCGGGTCGTCAGGTCTGCCGGCGGTCGCAGCATCAGCGCCGCGTCTTCCGGAATGGTCTCGAAGTCGCCCCGCTCGCTTTGAAGCTCGACGAGCCGGGAGACATGGGGCCGTTGCTCCAGCAGGGCGCGGGGCAGATCGAACATCTCGCAGAGCCGGTCGTTATGGAGCACGATGTGCCCCGCCGCGTCGGTGGCCAGCAGGCCCTGATCCATCTGGTGCAGGGTGGCTTCGAGCAGAAGGGTCTTCTCGCCGAGTTCCTGCGTGCGTTCCGCGACCCGCGCTTCGAGAATCCGCTGGTGCGCCGCTAGCGCGCGGGCCTGTTCATGCAAGCTGCTGGAAGCGGCTGCGATGGCGGCGCCCACGACATTCGCCTCGCGGATGTCCGTCGCCGGCGGCGCGACCACGTGGCCCGCGCCCAGGCTCCGTGCGGCCTCCGACACGCTGCGTATCGCGATGCCCATCCGCCGGGCAATGACCCAGGCGACGGCGGCGGCGACCGAGACCATGATGCAGGTGACCGCGCCCAGAAGATACAGCGAGCGGCGCAGCGGCGCGAGCAGCGCCTGCTCGGTGACACCCGTGGTGACGGACAGACCGGAGATGGCCGAGCGGCCGATCATGCCGGCGACGGCCACCCCCTGCGCATTCACGACGCGGTAGATTCCCGAGGTGTCCGGGCGGCTGTCGAAGCCGGGAATCCTGCGGCCGAACAGTCGCTCGCTGTCTTCGGACCGGGCCATGATCAGTCCGTCGGGATCGACGATGGACGCGAAATGATGCTGTGCCAGCCGGACGGTGGTGATGAGTTCCGCCAGCCGGACAACAGGGACCCGTGCGGTCAGATGATACGGGGTGCCGGCGTCGGACCGCTCGCCCACGGTGATCAGGAAAGCGCCATCGGCGAAGCCTGCGGCAGGCAGCAGCCCGCTGACGCCCAGATCCTTCGTGAAGCTGCGCGATTCAAGGGTGAAGCCGGTCAGGGCGGGCGCCTCGGGGCCGGCGACGGAGAACAGGATCTCGCCGTCCGGCCGGTGCAGGATCAGATGGACGCCCCGCTCGACCTTGCTGAGCGCTTCGGCCTCGCGCCGGAACTGATCGATGTTGTCGGACCAGAGCGAGGCCGATGTCGCCAGGCTTTTCAGGCGTCCCGCCTGCCCCTGAATCTGCCGATCCAGCGCGAGCACGAGTTGCCGGTTGATCTCGATCATGTCGGCCTGGAGATGGTCCCGCTCCTTGGCCGCGAAATACAGGCTGGACAGGCCCAGTGCGGTGAGCAGCGGCAGCACGAGCGCCAGGCAGAGCGCGGACATGTACCACGCGACCGAACGCTCCCCGGCGGGGCGGTGCTGAGCTGCGCGCGGCTGTAAACGGTCGGACAAGGCAGAATTCCCCCTTCCTTTCGATAGCACCCGCGCCTTACCAAATAGCGAGTTTGATATCGAAAAGCGGAGGTATCCGGATGATCCGCCCGGACGGCGCGGCAGCGGTCGCCGGCGGCGGCCGCTGCTTTTCCATACTGGCGGCGGAGAACGGCCTCACGCGACCCGGTGCATGCCCCGCCAGTTCCGCAGCGAAGCCCACAGCCGGCGGTCGAGGCGGAAACGGTCCACCGGCGCCGAGCTGGCCAGCGCGCGGATGCGATAGAGGCCGACGGTCCACTGGAAGCCGCATTTCTCGAGCACCCGGCGCGAAGCGGGGTTGGCGACACGGGCTCCCGCCAGCAGGGCGTCATAGCCGAGGTCGTCGAAGGCGTAGTCGATGACGGCGCGGGCTGCTTCCGTGGCATAGCCCTGGTCCCAGTGAGCCGTGCCCAGCCAGTAGCCGAGTTCGGGCGCCGGTTCGCCGTTGAAATGAATGCCGCAGATGCCGATCAGTTCGCCGCTGCGCAGCGTCAGCGCGAAACTCGCCTCGCTTTCGCGGGCATTGGCGGCGGCCAGAAATTCCCTGGCGTCCTCAACGCCATAGGGATGGGGAAGGCGCAGCAGATTCTCTGCAATCCGGCGGTCATTGGCGAGCGCCGCGATTGCTTTAGCGTCCCCGGAACGGGGCGCGCGCAGGATCAGCCGCTCCGTTTCGAGGACGGGGCTACAGCTTTCGCGAAGGGGCGTTTGGGGGGGCGATTCCAGCAGGGTCATCACACGAGTTCCTTGGGTTGGAAGGGTCCGAAAGAAAAAGGGGAGACGGGTGGATTCCCGTCTCCCCTGTTCCGGACCGCTCTCGTGTGTCCGCCGGTTTGACTGGAACCCGGCAGACCTGACGTGAAGGGGTCTACCGTCTATTCGGCCGCAGCAGCGATTGCCGGGACGACGGAAATGTAGGTGCGCTGCGCTTTGGCGCGGAATTCGACGCGGCCGGCGACGAGCGCGAACAGCGTGTGGTCCTTGCCCATGCCGACATTGGCGCCGGGATGCCACTGCGTCCCACGCTGCCGGGCAATGATGTTGCCGGGAATGACGGCCTCGCCGCCGAACTTCTTCATGCCGAGGCGCTGACCGGCGGAATCGCGACCGTTGCGCGAGGAGCCGCCTGCTTTCTTGTGTGCCATAGCCTTAAATCCTGCTTGCGGATGTCTCTGTAACCCGGCCGGATGACGAAATCATCACCAGCCGAAGGAATTTTTGCGGCGCTTGCGCCAGAAGCAGCCGGTTATTCGGCGGCCTCAGCCGCCGGCGCAGTCTCAGCCTGGGGCTCCGGCTTCTTGCGGGCCGGGCGCGGCGGCGGCTCCTTGGCGGGCTGCTTGCCATCGGCCAGGATCTCCGTGATCCGCACCAGGGTATATTCCTGGCGGTGGCCGCGCTTGCGGCGCGAATTCTTGCGGCGGCGCTTCTTGAAGGCGATGACCTTGTCGTAGCGGCCATGCTCCAGAACCTCGCCGGCGACGCAGGCGCCGCTCACGGTCGGGGCGCCGACCGACGGCGTGTCGCCGCCGAGCACGAGCACATCGCCGAATGTCACGACGCTGCCGACTTCGCCCTCGACCCGGGCGACCTTCAGATGGTCTTCTGCAACCACGCGGTATTGCTTACCGCCGGTTCGGATGACTGCGAACATCTTTCTCTCCGTGTTCGGCTGTCCGGTCTCGGAACGCAAAAGCGGTCCAGAACCGGCTTTTTCCAGTCTTGTTGATGGGAACCGCGGCCATGGACAGGGTCCGGGCCACGGCGAAACGCGCGGGACATGAGCCCGCGCAGCGGGGTCTTATGGCGCGGCGGATGGCTGTGAGTCAAGGAAAGCTTGCGGCCTCTACGGTTGTCCGGGCCTTCCGGCGCGGGCTAAGCTGCCACCCAGACGCGATCCACGCGCGCA
The DNA here is from genome assembly GCA_035556495.1 of Xanthobacteraceae bacterium. Lineage (GTDB taxonomy): Bacteria > Pseudomonadota > Alphaproteobacteria > Rhizobiales > Xanthobacteraceae > CANKHJ01. The sequence goes on from DATMEW010000142.1 coordinate 25,665, forward strand.
CACATACAGGGGGGATATGCCGATGATACGACGCCGAACGATTGCGACCGGCCTGATCGCGACCGGTCTTGCGCTGACGCTCGCTGCGGGGACCGCGGGGCTGGCCCAGGCGCAGCAGCCGGCCAAATCCGCCGACGCCTACCCGAACCGGCAGGTCCGGATCATCGTTCCGCTGGCCGCCGGCGGCCTTGCGGACATTCTGGCGCGCATCGTCGCCCAGAAGATGCAGGAAGAATCCGGCCAGTCCGTCGTCGTCGAGAACCGCACCGGCGGCGCGGGCGCGATCGGCGGCGAGGCTGCGGCCCGCGCCACGGCGGACGGCTACACGATCTTTCTCGGCAACCAGGGCGTGAACGCGACCCTGCCGCACCTGAGCAAGATCAATTTCGATCCGCTCAAGGACTTCACCGCGATCACCCAGATCGCGGCTTTTCCTAACTTGCTCGTGGTCAATCCCGGCCTGCCGGCCAAGTCCGTGAAGGAGCTGGTCGCCTATGCCAAGGCCAATCCGGGCAAGCTGTCCTATGCCTCCCAGCAGGTTGGCGGGTCCGGCCATCTGACCGCCGAGCAGTTCAAGCTCGTCGCCGGCATCGACATGGTGCATGTGCCTTACAAAGGCGCCGCGCCCGCGGTCGGCGATCTCGTGGCCGGCCATGTCCATGTGATGTTCGACAGCGTGACGCTCCAGATGCCCCAGATCACCGACGGCAAGACTCGGCCGCTCGCCGTGATGGCGCCGGCGCGGGTGAAGGCGCTGCCGGATGTGCCGACCATGGCCGAGGCCGGCTTCGACAATATCGCGGGCGGCACCTGGTTCGGGCTGGTCGCGCCGACCGGCACGCCGCGCGAGGCCATCGACTATGTCTATGCGGTCGCCAAGCGGGCTTTCGCGGACCCGAAGGTGCGCGAGCGCTATGAGGCCCAGGGCACGGCCCTGCCGCTGAGTTCGCCGGAGGAGTTCGGCGCCTTCATCCAGGCCGACAACAAGCGCTGGGGCGAGGTGATCCGTTCCGCCAACATCCGGATCGACTGAGCTTTTTCGCCCCGACCCATAAGGAAAATCGATGCGCTCACTTCGTCATGCGGCGGCCGCTCTGGCCGTCGCCTCTTTGTGTCTGTCGCCCCTTGCCTCTCTTGCGCAGGCGCAGACCTATCCCGCCCGCCCCGTCACCTTCGTCGTGCCTTTCGCGGCCGGCGGTGGGACCGACGGCCTCGCCCGCCTGCTCGGCAAGAAGCTGGGGGAGCATTTCGGCCAGAGCTTCGTGGTCGACAATCGCGCCGGCGCGGGCACGGCGCTCGGCACGCAGATGGTGGCCAACGCCCCGCCCGACGGCCACACCATCCTGATGGGCACCAGCACAATTGCCGTCACCCCGACGCTCTACAAGAAGCCGCCCTATGACGCGCTGAAGGACCTGGTGCCGGTGTCGCTGATCTGCGGCGTGCCCTTCGTTCTCGTGGTCAATCCGGACCTGCCGGTCCACAGCGTGGCCGATCTCGTCAAGCTCGCGAAGGACAAGCCGGGCGGTCTGAATTACGGCTCGGGCGGCCCCGGTGCGTTCCATCACCTGTTGGGCGAATTGCTCTCGACCACGACCGGAATCAAGATGGTCCATGTGCCATACAAGGGCGGTGCTCCGGCGCTTCAGGATCTCGTTGCCGGGCATATTCAGCTCATGTTCGCCGATCTCGCCCCGGCCATGACGCTGGTGCGCGCCGGCAAGCTGCGGGCGCTGGGCATCACCACGGCGCAGCGCGCTGCCGCGGCGCCGGAAGTCGCGCCGCTCGCCGAGGTCGGCGTGCCGGGCTTCGACGCCGCCGCCTGGCAGATGGTGCTGGCTCCCGCCGGCACGCCGGAGGACATCGTCGCCAGGCTCAACGCCGCCGCCAATGCGGCGGTCGCCGACCCGGAGATGAACCGCCAGCTTGTCGCGCTGGGCTTCAGCCCGGTCGGCAAGGGCACGTCGAAGGAGTTGAGCGCCTATGTGGCGGCGGAGGTCGGTCGCTGGGGTGAGGTCGTGAAACGCGCCGGCATCGCCGGCTCGCAATGACAGGAAACAAGCAGACGCGGCATGCAGGCCGCGTCTGCAAAGCCTTGCGCGTGCCCCACTTGGCGCCGCATCTCACGCG
>DATMEW010000143.1:0-4966 GCA_035556495.1 Xanthobacteraceae bacterium
CCGGGAGGCGCCTGAGGCTGCCGAGGCAGCCTCGCGGCAGACCGGGCGGGGGTCCGCCGCGCGCCGCCGATGGGGTGCGAGGCCATCGGGACGACGCGCGAGCCCTTGCGATCGGGCCCGGCGCCTCCCGGCGCTCCACCGTCCGCGGCAGCGTCTCCGGAAGACGGTGTCGCAGTCTTTCCACTCGCCTAGCAGATTATAGGAATAAAGTCAATAGTGCCCTCGTGACCGGCGGTGAGGACAACCCTCAAAGGCGTGCGGCCCCCGATCCCGGTCGCCGCCCGGCTGGCCGCGCGGCCCGGATGCCTCCCGGAAGAACGCATCAGCCGCCCAGACCACACCGAGCCTGCCGACGGGACGGATGAGCCGGTCACTCCGCCGGCTTCGTCCCCGCAGGCGGCACGCCGGCCGGCGTAGCGGCGGCGGGGTCCTGCGCCGCTTCAGGAGTAGAACCGGCCGCGGCCTTCACGGCTTCCGCCGCCGCGGCGCCGGCCTCGCCCGCTTTCCTGTCCCGCTCCGCGCGCTCGGCAACCGCTTTCTTCTCGACGAACTGCACGGCCCAGATGGAGCCTTCGTAGAGGATCAGCAGCGGCACCGCGAGGGAGAACTGGCTGATGATGTCCGGCGGCGTCAGCACCGCCGCAGCCACGAACGCGCCGAGGATGAAATAGCGGCGCTTGTCGCGCAGGGTCTGAGAGGTCAACACGCCGATGCGCCCGAGCAGGGTCAGGATCACCGGAAGCTGGAAGGCGACGCCGAAGGCCAGCACCAGCGCCATCATCAGCGAGAGATATTCGCCGACCTTGGGCAGCAGCGCGATCTCCGCCTCGCCCGGCGCGACCTGCTGCATGCCCAGCGAGAAGCGCACCAGCATCGGCATCACGGCGAAATAGACCACCGCCGCGCCGAGCGTGAAGAAGAACGGCGTCGCGATGAGATACGGCAGGAAAGCCTGCCGCTCGTGGCGATAAAGCCCCGGCGCGACGAACATATAGATCTGCCCGGCGATGACCGGGAAGGCGAAGAAGGCCGCGCCGAACATCGCGAGCTTGATCTGCGTCACAAAATATTCGAGCAGCGCGGTGTAGATGAACTTGGTGTTCTCCGGCCCCGCGACCCAGGTGAAGGGCCACACCAGAATGTTGTAGATCTGCTTGGCGAAGGCGAAGCAGACGATGAAAGTGATGATGAAAGCGATCAGCGCCTTGATGAGCCGCGAGCGCAGCTCGACCAGATGATCCATCAGCGGCGCTTTGGTCGCCTCGATATCCTCATGGGTCATGACGGTCTGCTGTCCTGAGCGGCGGACGGGGCGGCCGCCTCGCGGTCCTGTGGCGGCGTAGCGGCTGAAGTCGCGGAAGATGCGTTGCCGTCATTCGGGACCGGCACGGAAGAGGCGCTGCTTTCCGCCACGTTGCCGGGGCCCCCCGGCGTCTCCATGGCGCTGCGGATATCCTGTTCCATGGCGCTGCGGATATCCTGTTCGGTCGGCGGGGCGAGCGCCGCAAGCGCCTCGCCATTGATGGAAGAATCGACGGCCGCGTCGGGCGGCGGCGACGCACCGGCATCGGCGGGCTCGCCAGCGCCCGGCTGTGTCGCGGGCGCGACTTCGGCAGGGGTCGCCGGCGGTGTCTGCGCCGGCGTCGCGGCCGCGCCTTCAAGCTCCTTGCGGATGGAGCCGATGGGATCGAAATTCGTGTGGCTGGCGACGGCCTTCCTCGCCTCCTCGCCGGCCTCCTCGAATTTCTTGCGCATCTCCTCGACTTCGGCCTCGCGCAGGGCCTCACGGAACTGATCCTGAAACTCGCCGGCCATGCGGCGAATTCTGGCGACCCACTGGCCGAGCGTGCGCAGTGTTCCGGGCAGCTCCTTCGGGCCAATTACCAGCAGCGCAACGACGCCGATGACCAGCAATTCGCTCCACGACAAATCGAACATGTCACCGCGAACTCCAAGGGGCGCGACGGGCGGATTTCTGCCCCCATCAGCGCCCCTGAACAACTCCCAAACCGCGCCCTGCCGAGCGACGCGTTCCGCATGCGCCCATGCCTCTCACCCGGCCGCGCCGATCAGCTCGTGGAGCCCTCGACGCGCCGTTCGGTCTCCGCGCGGGACTTGAGATCGCCCGGCATCGGCGTGCCGTTCTCGATGGTGGGGACCGGCTCGTCCTTCGCCTCGGTCTTCGCGGTATCGTCCTCGGACATGCCCTTCTTGAAGGACTTGATGCCCTGGGCGACGTCGCCCATCAGGTCCGAAATCTTGCCGCGCCCGCCGAACAGCAGCAGGAAAACGGCGATGACGACAAGCCAGTGTACCCAACTCATGGAACCCATGAAAAATCCTCCGGACGGGGGTGGACCGCCCCTTATCTATTCCGACCCAAATTAGGCTTCGGCCATCCCAAACACAAGCGGCGCCGCAACGCCGTGATGCCGCGGCATCTTCGGGAGAGCCGGTTCAGCCGGGCGCCGGCCAGCCATCGCCCGCCAAACGAGCACCGGTGCGGTCGCGTCAGTCCTCGGTTCGTTCGACCGGCGGCGCCAGCGTGAGGTCGAGATCGCCCGGCTCCAGCGGGTCCTCGTCCTCGCGCAGGGCCGGATCGTCCGACGGCATCGGCACCGCGAAGCCGGGCGGCAGCCGGCCGTCGAGCAGGCCGGAGCCCTTCAGCTCCTCAAGGCCCGGAAGATCGTTCAGGGCTTCGAGGCTGAACTGGCTCAGGAACTGGTCCGTGGTGCCGTAGGTGACGGGACGGCCGGGCGCCTTGCGGCGGCCGCGCGGGCGAATCCAGCCGATCTGCAACAGCACGTCCACCGACCCCTTGGAGGTGGAAACGCCGCGGATCTCCTCGATCTCCGCCCGCGTCACCGGCTGGTGATAGGCGATGATCGCCAGCGTCTCCAGCGCGGCGCGGGAGAGCTTGCGCGGCTCGACGGTCTCGCGGCTCAGCAGCCAGGCAAGGTCGTTGGCGGTGCGGAAGGTCCACTTGCCGCCGACCTTCACAAGATTGATGCCGCGCGCGGCATAGTCGAGTTGCAACGCCATGAGCGCGGGGCGGATCTCGATGCCGTCCGGCAGACGGGCCGCGAGCGTCTTCTCGTCCAGCGGTTCGGACGACGCGAACAGCATGGCTTCGAGGATGCGCATTTCCTCCGGCCGGGCGGCGGCTTGCGGCTCGCCGTCCGCCGCCTCGCCCTCGTCCGCCGCCGCATCGGCAGCGGCCGTATCAGCCGCGACGAGCGCATCCGCGACAGTGTCCGTCTCGTCTTCCGCATCCTCTCCGGCGGCATCCGGCGCGGCACTCACGATCCCGGCTTCATCAGCTTCGGTGTCGTCAGCTTCGTCTGCGCCAGCCGCAAGGCCGACCTCGTCGGCATCTGATATTTCGACGGCTTCCGCCTGGAAACTGTCATCGCCGGCAACATCGTCGCCCTCGAAAGCGCCGGTGACCATTTCCGATTCATCGCCGCTTTCAGAAGCCTGATCGGCGGCCGCTTCATCATCCGCCGCCATCTCCCCGGCAGCATCCGCCTCCGCTTCGATATCCTGCGGCGCACGATCCCGCGCCTCCGCGGCCGCGAATGCGACGACGGTGGCGCAGTCCGGCGCGGCTGCATCGGTCATCGCCATGGCAGCGTCGCTCTCATCCATGATGTCGTTCTCGTCCATGACCATGGCGGCTTCGTCCCGCTCATGCAGAGCGTCTTCGTGGAGAGCGTCTTCGTGGAGAGCTTCGACAGCGGCCCGCTCATCCGGATGCGCACCGGCCTCGAAGTCCGGATTGTCCATGGTGATGATCCTGCGGCGCTCGGCAAATGCTGCCATGACCGTGGCCTCCTCTGATGTTCTTTCCATCGTGCCGCCTCAGTGCTGCATCGCCTCGCCGGCGCCATCCCCGGAGGGCGCGGCGGCGACGCGGTGCTTGCGGACGTAAAGCGGGGCGAAAGCCCCGTCCTGATGCAGGTCGATCGCGCCCTCGCGCACGAGTTCGAGCGTGGCCGCAAAGGTCGAGGCCATCGCCGTCGCCACCTGCGCCGGCTCCGCGAGATAGGCGACCAGATATTCGTCGATGCGGCTCCAGTCCTCGGACTGGCCGACCAGCTTTTGCAGCGTCTGCCGCGCCTCGGCGAGCGACCACACCTCGCGCTTGCGGAACTGGACGCGGGCGAGCGCCTGGTTCTGCCGCCGCGCGGCATAGGCCGACAGCAGGTCATATAGCGTGGCGGACCATTCCGGCGTCTTGATATGGGCGATCGGCTCCGGTTGGCCGCGCGCGAACACATCGCGTTCGAGCTGCGGACGGTCGAACAGCTTCTGGGCGAGGTCGCGGAAGGTCTCCAGCCGCTTCAGCCGCAGCGCCAGCGCATTGGCCATATCGTCGGCGCTCTGTTCCTCCGGCGTGTTCAGGTCCGGCAGCAGCATCCGCGACTTCAGATAAGCGAGCCAGGCCGCCATCACGAGATAGTCGGCGGCAAGTTCAAGGCGCAGCTTCCGCGCCGCCTCGATGAAGGTCAGATACTGGTCCGCCAGCGCCAGAATGGAAATCCTGGCGAGGTCCACCTTCTGCCGCCGGGCGAGCGTCAGCAGCAGGTCGAGGGGGCCCTCGAAGCCTTCGACATCGACCACGAGCGCCGGCTCGTCGCTGGCCAGTTCGACGCCCTCGGCCTCGAAGCCGGCTGTGTCATTGGCCGTCATCATCACGCCACCGCTCCCGCTCCGGGCGCCATCAGCCCCATCGCCACAAGGGCCTCTCCGCGCCCATCCAGAGCCTGCTGGAAGGCCGTTCGCGCCGCCGGCACATCGAGCGCCCGCGCCTCCTTACGAGCCGCCAGCGCCGCCTCCGCCCTGCTGAGAGCCTGTCCTGCGAGCACCGGCGCATCCGCCGCCACGGCCTGCATCTCCGCCATGTCGCCGTTGCAGTGGAGCACCATGTCGCAACCGGCCCCGAGCGCTGCGCGGGTCCGCGCGC
>DATMEW010000144.1:0-25125 GCA_035556495.1 Xanthobacteraceae bacterium
CCCAGTCCGACAGCTACAGCGCCCAGGACATCGAGGTGCTGGAGGGTCTGGAGCCGGTCCGGCGCCGGCCGGGCATGTATATCGGCGGCACCGACGAGAGAGCCCTGCACCACCTCTTCGCGGAGGTGATCGACAATTCGATGGACGAGGCGCTGGCCGGCCACGCCACCTTCATCGGCGTGCATCTCGGCGCGGACGGCTTTCTCACCATCGTCGACAACGGGCGCGGCATTCCGGTCGATCCCCACCCCAAATTCCCGAAACAGTCCGCGCTTGAAGTCATCATGTGCACGCTTCATGCGGGCGGCAAGTTCGACTCCAAGGTCTACGAGACCTCGGGCGGCCTGCATGGCGTCGGCGTTTCCGTCGTGAATGCCCTGTCCGAGCGGCTGGAGGTCGAGGTCGCGCGCGGCCAGCAGCTTCATCGCATGGTGTTCGAGCGCGGCAAGCCGAAGGGCAAGCTGGAGGCGCTCGGCAAGGTCGCGAACCGGCGCGGCACCACGATCCGTTTCAAGCCTGACGAGCAGATTTTCGGCGCGAAAGCCCATTTCAGCCCGCAGCGGCTGTTCAAGATGGCGCGCGCCAAGGCTTACCTGTTCGGCGGAGTCGAGATCCGCTGGCAGTGCGATCCTGCCCTGCTGGGCGGCAGCGAGGATGTGCCGGCCGAGGCGACATTCCATTTCGCCAACGGGCTGAAAGACTATCTCGCCGGCGCGATCGAGGGCCAGACGCTGGTGCATCCGGACCTCTTCACCGGCAAATCCGGCCGGCCCGGCTCCAACGGCGCGGTGGAATGGGCGGTGGCCTGGACGGCGGACGGCGACGCCTTCCTCTCCTCCTACTGCAACACCATTCCGACGCCCGAGGGCGGCACCCACACCTCCGGCCTGCGCACCGTGCTGCTGCGCGGGCTGAAGGACCACGCCGACCGTGTCGGCCAGGCCAAACGCGCCGCGTCGATCACCAGCGAGGACGTGATGATCGGCGCGAGCTGCATGCTCTCGGCCTTCATCCGCGAGCCGGAATTCCAGGGCCAGACCAAGGACCGCCTCGCCACGGCGGAAGCCGCCCGCATCGTCGAACACGCCATCCGCGATCCGTTCGACCACTGGCTGGCGGGCAATCCCGTGCAGGCCAACAGGCTGCTGGATTTCGTCATCGAGCGCGCCGACGAGCGCCTGCGCCGCAAGCAGGAGAAGGAAGTCTCCCGCAAAAGCGCGGTGAAGAAGCTGCGCCTGCCCGGCAAGCTGGCGGACTGCACCAACACCGCGGCCCAGGGCTCCGAACTGTTCATCGTCGAAGGCGACTCCGCCGGCGGCAGCGCCAAGCAGGCGCGAGACCGCGTCAGCCAGGCCGTACTGCCCCTGCGCGGCAAGATCCTCAACGTCGCCTCCGCGACCAAGGACAAGCTCTCGCAGAACCAGCAACTCGCGGACCTGCTTCAGGCGCTGGGCTGCGGCACCGGCGCACAGTATCGCGATGACGATCTGCGTTACGAAAAGATCGTCATCATGACCGATGCCGACGTGGACGGCGCGCATATCGCTTCGCTGCTCATCACCTTCTTCTATCGCCAGACGCCCCAGCTCATCGAGAACGGCCATCTCTATCTGGCGGTGCCGCCGCTGTACCGGCTCGCCCATGGCGGCAAGGTATTCTACGCGCGCGACGAGGCCCATCGCGACGAAATCCTGAAGCGGGAGTTCCGCGCCAACGCCAATGTCGAGATCGGCCGCTTCAAGGGCCTCGGCGAGATGATGGCGGCCCAGCTCAAGGAAACCACCATGGACCCCCGCAAGCGCACCCTGCTGCGGGTCGTGCTGGCGGACGAGGAGCGGCAGGACACCGCCGGCTCGGTCGAACGGCTGATGGGCAACAAGGCCGAAGCGCGCTTCGACTTCATCCAGGAGCGCGCGGAATTCGCCAGCGAGGAACTGCTGGACGTATAGCCGCAACGCTCCCGTCCCGAAGCCTCCCGCCGGCGACGACCCGCTGGCAGCCGCCTATCCGCAGCCGCCTATCCGCAGCCCCCTTGCCGTCACATCTCCAGCGGCAGGCCGACATAATTCTCCGCCAGCGACTTCATCGCGACATCCGAGCCGGTGAGATAATCCAGTTCCGCAAGCTGCCGCTTGCGGTCATAGGGGTTATGATCGGGATCGAGATGCAGCATCTGCGTCATCCACCACGAGAAACGCTGCGCCTTCCACACCCGCCGCAGGCAGGTCGCTGAATAAGCATCGAGCAGCGCGGTGCCGCCGTCCGCGTAATAGCGCGAGATCGCCCGGCTCAGCACGAGCACATCCGCGATCGCCAGATTCATGCCCTTCGCGCCTGTCGGCGGCACGATATGGGCGGCATCGCCGGCGAGAAACAGGCGGCCATATTGCATCGGCTCCGTAACGAAGCTGCGCATCGCGGTGACGCCCTTCTGGAAGATCGGCCCTGATGTCAACTCCGCGGCCTTTTCCGGCGCAAGCCGCGCCGCAAGTTCATCCCAGATGCGTTGATCGGACCATTGCGAGATATCCTCATCCGGCTCGCATTGCAGATAAAGCCGCACGACATTGGAGCTGCGCATGGAGAACAGCGCGAAGCCCCGGTCGTGATAGGCATAGATCAGTTCATCGGAAACCGGCGGCGCTTCGGCGAGAATCCCCAGCCAGCCGAAGGGATAGATGCGTTCATAATCCGTGAGCACACCCGCCGGTACGCTGGGCCGGCTCACGCCATGGAAGCCGTCACAGCCGCCGATGAAGTCGCAGGAGATTTCCTCGGTAACGCCGTTCTTGCGGAAGCGCACCTTGGGCGCGTTCGAGGCCGGATCGTGGATCGAGACATCCTCGACGTCGAAGATGATGTTCGCGCCTTCCGCAAGGCGTTTGGCGATCAGGTCCCGCACCACCTCGTGCTGGCCATAGACCATGATGCCCTTGCCGACGAGCTTGTGGAAATCGATATGGCGCAGTTCGTCGTTGAAGGAGAGATAGATGCCGCCGTGGATCAGCCCCTCGCGCTGCATCCGCTCGCCGACCCCCGTTTCGACCATCAGATCCGCCGCCCAGCCCTCGACCACGCCGGCGCGGATGCGCGCCTCGACATGCTCGCGGCTGCGGCTCTCCAGAATGACGGATTCGATACCGGCCCGATGCAGGAAATGGGAGAGAAACAAGCCGGCGGGGCCGGCGCCGATGATGGCAACCTGGGTACGCATGAAACCTCCCTGAATTGGATCGGCTATAGCGCCGGACACAGCGAATGGAAACCCGGCTGCCGGCACGGCGCCAAATCCAGCCTCCATCGATACTTGCTGCATCGCAGCATTGACTTTGCGACCCAAATGACTATGTAACCGCCAGCGGTCGATCCAAATGTTGGCCGCCGTTCCCGCGCAACCTCGTTTCTTTGACGCTATCGGTCCGGTTCCGCGCGGCATTCCGGGCGGCCTTCGATCGAGGTTTCATGTCCTTTTCCGCGCTCGGCTTGTCCGAAAAGGTGCTCGCTGCCGTGGCGGCGACGGGTTACACAAACCCCACTCCCATCCAGGAGCAGGCTATCCCGCATGCTCTCGCCCGTCGCGACGTGCTGGGCATCGCCCAGACCGGCACGGGCAAGACCGCCGCTTTCGTCCTGCCGATGCTGACCATGCTTGAGAGCGGACGGGCCCGGGCCCGAATGCCAAGGACGCTCATCCTGGAGCCGACCCGCGAGCTTGCAGCGCAGGTCGTCGAGAGTTTCACGAAATACGGGGTCAATCACAAGCTGAATGTCGCGCTGCTGATCGGAGGCACCTCCTTCGATGATCAGGACCAGAAGCTGACGCGCGGCGTCGATGTGCTGATCGCGACTCCCGGCCGGCTGCTGGATCATTTCGAGCGCGGCCGGCTGCTGATGAGCGGCGTCGAACTGCTGGTCATCGACGAGGCGGATCGGATGCTCGACATGGGCTTCATTCCGGACATCGAGCGCATCTGCAAGATGGTGCCGTTCACCCGCCAGACGCTGTTCTTCACGGCCACGATGCCGAACGAGATCCGGCGCATCACCGAACAATTCCTGCACAATCCGGTCCGTGTCGAAGTTGCCCGCGCGGCGACCACGGCGTCCACCATCACCCAATGGCTGGTCAAAGGCGGCCGGGAAGCTCACGAAAAGCGGGACATCCTGCGCCAGCTCATCCGCCAGGCGGATGGGCTGAAGAACGCCATCATCTTCTGCAACCGCAAGCGCGACGTCGCGATCCTGCACAAATCCCTTCAGAAGCATGGCTTCTCTGCCGTTGCCCTGCATGGAGACATGGATCAGTCCGCCCGCACGGCTGCGCTGGATCAGTTCCGCAAGGGTGAAATCCCGCTGCTGGTCGCGTCGGATGTCGCGGCGCGCGGGCTCGACATTCCGGAAGTGAGCCACGTCTATAACTTCGACGTGCCTTATCATCCGGATGATTATGTGCATCGCATCGGCCGCACCGGCCGGGCCGGCCGGGCCGGCGTCGCGATCACACTGGTGACGCCGATGGACCAGAAGCAACTGGCCGCCATCGAGTCGCTGATCGGCAAGTCCATCGACTGGATGGAGAATGCCCCGACATCGGAACGGTCCGACACCCGCGACGACACGGAGCGGACGCGCGAGACGCAGAGCCGCACCAACGCCCGCCGCAGCCGCGGTGGCCGCAACCGTCGCAACGCAGACGCCGACGATCGTCCGCCCCGCGCCGCGCAGACGGACCAGCCCCCCAAGGCGTCGCATCACTCCGCCGGCGCCAGCGAAGGCCGCCGCGGCCGTGCTCAGAGCCGCATGGCCGAGCCAGAGGACGACAGCATCTCATCCCACCTCCCCGCGTTCCTGCTGCGCCCCGTGCGCATCAAGACCTCAGAAGCCACCTGAGACACACCGACGTTCTGTTATTTACCGAAGGTTCACCGCTCGAGCGTAAATTGAACCCCGCCGCTCCGGCCTGCCGGGGCGGCCTTGGGCGACACCAGAAGGTGTCGCGGGGCGAGGTTACCTCATGGCATATCATGCAGACGAGCATGAGCGGACGATGGCATTCGCGGATATCGCGGTTGGCCAGATTCGTGCGCTGAAGCAGCCGGCGACGCCGCGCCATTATGAAATCTGGTACACCTACGCCACCGGCTACAACGCCGCCCTGAACCAGACCATCAACGAACTGCTGGCGCGTGGCAGCAAACTGGAATCCCGCGAGATCGAGTCGATCTATGATGCCTATATCGGCAACGATCGCCTGACAGAGCGGGTTGACACGATCGGCAGCAAGATCGGCGACGAAATCGACCAGGTGATGTCGATGATCGAAGCCGCCGCCGGCTCTGCCTCGACCTATTCGGAAAGTCTCGCGGATGCCTCGCAGCAGTTGAACCGCACCCGGGACAACGATGCCGTGAGGGCTATCGTCGAAAACCTCGTCCATGTCACCAAGAAGATGGAGCGCGACAATCAACTGCTGGAATCGCGGCTGAATGCCAGCCGGCAGGAGATCGCCCAGCTTCAGGACAACCTGGAAAGCGCCCGCAACGAAAGCCTGACCGACCCGCTGACGGCGCTCGCCAACCGGAAGTTCTTCGATACGTCCCTCGCCCGCATGATCGAGGCCGCACGGCTCCAGCACGAACCGCTCTCGCTGATGATGATCGATGTCGATCATTTCAAGAAATTCAACGATACCTACGGACACCTGACAGGCGATCACGTCCTGCGGCTGGTCGCCATGTCCGTGAAGCAGAACGTGAAGGGTCAGGATGTCGCCGTCCGCTATGGCGGCGAGGAATTCGCCGTTCTGCTTCCCAACACGGTGCTGCGCTCCGCCATCACGGTCGCCGATCATATCCGTCGTGCCGTGATGATGAAGGAACTGATGAAGCGCTCCACCGGCGAACATCTCGGCCGGATCACAGTCTCAATCGGCGTAGCGCAACTCACGAAAATGGATTCCGAGCAGTCCCTGATCGAGCGGACCGACCGTTGCCTTTACGCCGCCAAGCGAAACGGCCGCAATCGCGTGATCTGCGAAACCGACCCCGAGGTCTCCGCTTCACAGGTCGCCTGACCCGCCTTATCGGCAGTTGCTAGAAACCTGGCGGGATCGCCTTGCGCGGCGATGCTTTGCCTTTCCGGCCGGTCGTTCTTCCCGCTCTGGCTGCGGCGCGAGCGGCGACGCCGAGGGCAGCCCGCGCCCATTGCGCCAGTTCGTCGGGATCGTCATACAGCCGGTCCGGCATTCGTCTGTATTGAGTCATCACCCGCAGGCCACCGCCGCGGGTGGCATAGGAAAATGGCTCCATGCCTTCCCGATCGAAGGCGGGCGCAGTGTCCGCATCGCTCTTGAGATAAACGATCTCACGCGACGCCAGCGCGATCATCATTCCATCGGCAAAAATTCCGGCACCGCCAAACATGCGCCGGACATCGACGGGGCCGAAGGCGGAAAACATCTCGCGGAGCGCCGCCGCCTCCATGCGCTCACTCCGGCGAAGCGGGCGTGATCTGGACGGATTCCCCGCAGCCGCAGGCCGAAGTCTGATTGGGATTGTTGAATACGAACTGGGCCGACAGCTTCTCGACTCTGTAGTCCATTTCCGTGCCGAGCAGAAACAGAACCGCCTTGGGATCGACCAGAACCCGGACTCCCTTGTCCTCCACCACCTCGTCCGCCGGCCGCACCGTATCGGCATATTCCATGGTGTAGGACATGCCGGCACAGCCGCCGTTCTTTACGCCGACCCGCAATCCGGCGATCGGCTGGCTGGCATTCGCCATCACATGACGAATGCGCTCTGCTGCCGCGTCGGTCAGACGCATCACCTGCGGCTTCGGCCTTGCTGTTGCTGTTGCCATACCGGCTCCTCAATCCAGTCTCGAATTGATCCAGATCAAGACTCAAACGAACAAACACGCCACTCGTCCCGAGTGGCGTCCTAGATGTATGTCCGGTGCGCGGTGCGCGCAACTCACCACATGTTGAGAACCGCGCGCGCCTCGTCGGACATCCGCGTCGGATCCCACGGCGGGTCCCAGACCACCGCCACTTTCACGTCGCCGACACCGGCCACGCTGCTGACCGCATTCTCCACCATGATCGGCAGTTCCTGCGCGGAAGGACAATTCGGCGTCGTCAGCGTCATATCGACCTTCACCGTGCGGTCGTCCTCGATATCCACTTTGTAGATCAAACCCAGTTCATAGATATCCGCCGGAATTTCCGGATCGTAGACGGTCTTCAGCGCAGCGACGATCTCGTCGCTCAGCCGTACGATCTCTTCCTCTGGCAGAGCGGACTCCGCCGCCACCGGATTCTCCGTCGCATCGGCGTCGGCCGCAAAGTCATCGATGTCTTTCACCTGCTGCTCGGTCATGCGAAAAACTCCTGAGCCTTGATCAGAGCCTCAGCCAGCCGGTCCACCTCGTCCAGCGTATTATACATCCCGAAAGATGCCCGACATGTGGCGGCGACGCCGAAGCGCGCCAGCAGCGGCATGGTGCAATGAGTTCCCGCCCGCACCGCGACGCCCGCCCTGTCGATGATCGTCGCAATATCGTGGGGATGCGCGTTCTTCATCTCGAACGAGACGATCGCGCCCTTGTCCCGCGCATTGCCGATAATGCGCAGCGACTTGATCGCGCCAAGCCGTTCATGGGCATAATGCACGAGTTCGCTCTCGTGAGCGCGGATCGCCGGCTTGCCGATACTGTTCATATAGTCGATTGCCGCACCGAGGCCGATGGCCTGAACGATCATCGGCGTGCCGGCCTCGAAGCGGTGCGGCGGATCGCCATATGTCACACGATCCTCGAACACGTCGCGGATCATCTCGCCGCCACCATTGAACGGCGGCAAGGCAGCGAGCAGATCGTATCGGCCATAAAGCACGCCGACGCCCGTGGGTCCGTACAGCTTGTGCCCGGTCATGATATAGAAGTCGCAGCCGATATCCTGCACATCGATGTCAAGATGCACCGCCGCCTGGCTGCCATCCACCAGCACGGGAATGCCGCGTGCATGGGCGAGCTTCACAATCTCCTTCACGGGGACGATGGTGCCCAGCGTATTGGACATCTGGGTGATCGCGACCAGCTTGGTGCGAGCCGACAGCAGCTTCTCGAATTCCTCAATCAGGAAATTGCCGTCTTCATCCACCGGCGCCCATTTCAGCACCGCGCCCTGCCGCTCGCGCAGGAAATGCCACGGAACGATGTTGGAATGATGCTCCATGATCGAAAGGACGATCTCGTCGCCCTCGCGGATATGGTCGCGGCCATATGAATAGGCGACGAGATTGATCGCCTCCGTCGCGTTGCGGGTGAAAATGATCTCTTCCGGCCGGCCGGCATTCAGGAATGCACGAACCGTCTCGCGCGCGCCTTCGTAAGCTTCGGTCGCGGCATTGGCGAGATAATGCAACCCGCGGTGAACATTCGCATATTCGGACACATACGCCCGCTGGATGCGATCGAGCACAGCCTGCGGCTTCTGCGCGGAAGCAGCGTTGTCGAGATAGACCAGCGGCTTGCCGTAAACCTCCATCGCCAGCGCGGGAAAGTCCGCCCGGATGCGCTCGACATCGTAACGCGGCGGCGCGGAAACGGCGCTGGTGCTGCAGATATCCATCATCGCGCCTCCAGCCATTCCACTGCGAGCAGCATCAGCACTTCGCGCAGACCGGCATCCTCGACAGTCTCGACGGCATCGCCGATGAACGCCTGAATCAGCAGCGATTCCGCCTCCTTCTCCGGCAGTCCGCGCGCCATGAGATAGAATTTCAGGTTGTCGTCGAGCGCACCGGCAGTCGCGCCATGGCCGCACTGGACATCGTCGGCGAAAATCTCCAGCTCCGGCTTCATGTCCGCCTCGGCATCCTCGGACAGGAGCAGCGCGCGGGTCATCATGCGGGCATCCGTCTTCTGTGCCTGCGGCTGCACGCTGATGCGCCCCTGAAACACACCGCGCGACCGCCCGTCGAGCACGGACTTGAACAGCTCGCGGCTCTGGCAGCCCGGCGCGACGTGATTCAGCGTCAGGGTCGTGTCGGCGTGCTGCCTGCCGGTCAGCAGATTCACGCCGCCGAAACGCAATGTCGCGGCGTCCCCCTGGCACTCTGCGAAAATCTGGTTGCGCACCAGCCCGCCACCGACATTCAGAATGAATGTGTTGAGATGGGAAGCCGCACCAAGCCGCATGCCCCATGACGCCACATGCAGCGTGTTTTCGCTTTCAAGACCGAACTTCACATGATCGACATGCGCGCGATCTCCCACGACAAGGTCGATCGCCATGTTGATCTGGTCGTCGCGCCCCGCTGCACTTTCATGGGTTTCGATAAGCGCCAGCTTCGCGCCGGCGCCGACATCGATCACGACGCGCGAATAGACCGCCGCTGCTTCGCCCTGCACCGTGAACAGAAGATGCAGGGGGCGGCGCAGCGTCGCCCCTTCCGCAACGCGGATGACAACGCCGTCACGCGTGAAAGCCGTGTTCAGCGCAACAGCCGCATCGTCATTTGCCGGAGCAAGTGCATCGCCGGCAAGCGCCGCGGCATCCCTGCCAAGAACGCTGTCGAACGTCTCGATGGTCAGACCGGGTTCGATGTCGGCGAGGTCGGACAGACTTTCGATCATCCGACCGTTGCCGAAGACAAGCCGGCGCGCCTCGATATGCGCAAGCAGATCCGCGGAACGGCCCTGGGAAAGCGCAGCCTGTGCGGTCGACGCCAGCGGCTTGGCGGCGCGCATGGCGGCGCGCAGGTCGGTGTATTTCCATGCTTCGATGCGGCGATGGGGCAGCCCCGCGCCCGCAAACACATCGAAGGCGCGCTGCCGCTCGGTAGCATCGCCAGGCAATTCACCTTTGATTGCGGCGAACATGTCCGCAATGCCCTGTTCGGCGGCGGTCCTGATCTGGCGTATTCCGGCGTTCATCGCTTGGCCTCACGCCGCTTCATCGGTGAACCGCGCATAGCCATGCGCTTCGAGTTCGTGCGCCAGTTCCTTGTCGCCGGTCTTCACGATACGTCCCTTGGACAGCACATGCACGACATCCGGCACGATATATTCCAGCAAGCGCTGATAGTGGGTGATGACGATCATGCCGCGCTCCGGCGCCCGCAGCCGGTTCACGCCCTCGGAGACGACGCGCAGCGCGTCGATATCCAGGCCGGAATCGGTCTCGTCGAGAATGCAGAGCTGCGGCTCCAGCAGCGCCATCTGCAACACTTCGTTGCGCTTCTTCTCGCCGCCCGAAAACCCGACATTGACGGAGCGGCGCAGCATCTCCTGCTCGATGCCGAGATGACCCGCGATCTCGCGCACGCGCTTGAGAAAATCGGGCGTGGACATTTCCGCCTCGCCACGCGCGCGGCGCTGGGCGTTCACCGCCGTGCGCAGGAAATTCATCGTCGCGACGCCCGGAATTTCCAGCGGATACTGGAACGCCAGGAACACGCCTTTCGCGGCACGCTGGTCCGGCGAAAGTGCAAGCAGATCCTCGCCGTCGAGCAGCACGGAGCCGTCCTTCACCTCATAGCCCGGCTTGCCGGCAAGCACATGAGAGAGCGTCGATTTGCCGGAGCCATTCGGCCCCATGATGGCGGCAAGCTGCCCCTTTTCGACAGTCAGCGTCAGGCCGTTGAGGATATTCCGTCCTCCAACCGCAACATGCAGATTCTTGATCTCAAGCAACGACATTATCCTACGGACCCTTCAAGGCTGATCGAGATCAGCTTCTGTGCCTCCACCGCGAACTCCATCGGCAGTTCCTGGAGCACGTCCTTCACGAAGCCGTTGACCACCAGCGCCACCGCTTCCTCGGCGGAGAGGCCGCGCTGCATACAGTAGAACAGCATCTCGTCCGAGATTTTCGAGGTCGTCGCCTCGTGCTCGAACACCGCGGAGACGTTCTTGGCCTCCAGATAAGGCACCGTATGCGCGCCGCATTTGTTGCCGATCAGCAGGGAGTCGCATTGCGTGAAGTTGCGCGCCTTATCGGCCTTGCGATGCGCCGTCACCAGCCCGCGATAGGTGTTGCTGGATTTGCCCGCCGAAACGCCCTTGGAGATGATGCGGCTGGTTGTGCCCTTGCCGAGATGCAGCATCTTGGTGCCGCTGTCGACCTGCTGCATCCCGTTGGAAATCGCAACGGAATAGAACTCGCCGCGTGAATTGTCGCCCCGCAGGATACAGCTTGGATATTTCCAGGTGATGGCCGATCCGGTCTCCACCTGCGTCCATAGAATCTTGGAGCGCGCCCCACGGCAGTCGCCCCGCTTGGTGACGAAGTTGTAGATGCCGCCCCTGCCCTCGCTGTCGCCGGGATACCAGTTCTGCACGGTGGAATATTTGATCTCGGCATCGTCCAGCGCGACAAGTTCGACCACTGCCGCGTGAAGCTGGTTCTCGTCGCGCATCGGCGCCGTGCAGCCTTCGAGATAGCTGACGTAGGAGCCCTTGTCGGCGATGATGAGCGTGCGCTCGAACTGCCCGGTATTCTTCTCGTTGATGCGGAAATAGGTGGACAGCTCCATCGGGCAGCGCACGCCCGGCGGCACATAGACGAACGAGCCGTCCGAGAACACGGCCGAGTTCAGCGTCGCGAAGAAATTATCCGTCACGGGCACGACCGTGCCGAGATACTGGCGCACGAGGTCCGGATGCTCGCGCAGCGCTTCCGAGATCGGCATGAAGATCACACCGACCTTTTTCAGCTCTTCCTTGAAGGTGGTCGCCACGGAGACGGAGTCGAACACGGCGTCCACCGCCACGCGGCGCGGCGCCTCGCCGTCTTCGCCTTCCTCACCCTCGGGCCGCACGACCCCGGCGAGAATTTCCTGCTCGCGCAGCGGAATGCCGAGTTTCTCATAGGTCCGCAGGATTTCCGGATCGACCTCGTCGAGCGAGGCCAGCGCCGGACGCTTCGGCGCGGCGTAATAATAGTAGCTCTGATAGTCGATCGGCGGATAATCCACGCGCGCCCAGTTCGGCTCGCGCATGGTCAGCCAGCGGCGATAAGCGTCAAGCCGCCACTCCAGCATCCAGGCCGGCTCGTTCTTCCGCTCCGAGATAAATCGCACGGTGTCTTCCGACAGCCCGATCGGGGCCTTGTCGGATTCCACCAAAGTCTCGAACCCATACTTATACTGATCGACGTCGATCCGGCGAACCTGATCAACGGTCTCCTGAATGGCCGCCATTTCGCCCTCCGCGCGCGGTTTCAAGGACCGCGGGATGGTGTGTCGGTTATGGTTGGTTTGCCGCGCAAGTCACCTGAAAAATCGCAGATGCAGCGTCAACAGCGCGATCACCTCATGCGGCAAGCTCCGGCTTTGCTCTAGTTATGTATTCCGACACCTTCTTCCAAGCCTCCAGAAAGCGTATTACGTCACTCTCTGTGGTATCGGGGCCCATACTGACCCGGATCGCGCCACGAGCGAGATCCGGGACGATGCCCATTGCCGAGAGCACATGGGAAGGCTGCACCTTGCCGGAGGAACACGCCGCGCCGGAGGACACGGCAATGCCCTCCAGATCGAAGGCGATCACGGCGGTCTCCGCGCGCATGCCCGGACGGCCCAGCAGCGTGGTATTGGCAATCCGCTCGGCGCTGGCACCAAAGATCACGACATCCGGGGTCGCAGCGCGGACTGCATCTTCCAGTTTGGCCCGCAGCGCCGCCAGCCGGACGGCTTGCGCAGCCATATCCCGTGCGCAGGCGGCCGCCGCCGCACCGAATCCGGCGATGCCGGCCACATTTTCCGTGCCGGCCCGCCGGCCCTGCTCCTGCCCGCCCCCCGTCATCAACGGGAAAGGCCGCAGTCCCGGCCGCAGGATCAGCGCGCCGACGCCCTTCGGCCCGCCGATTTTGTGAGCCGAAACCGTCATCATGTCCACATTCAAGGCGGAAAATGACAGCGGAATGCGCCCGAAAGCCTGCACCGCATCCACATGCAGCATCGCACCCGCCTCATGGACGATCCGCGCCGCCTCCATGACAGGCTGCAAAACGCCGGTTTCGTTGTTGGCGGCCATGATCGAAACCAGGGCCCGCTGACCATTCCCGGCCAACACCGCAAGCCGCGCCGTCAGCGCCGCGAGATCCACCCGGCCCTCACCATCGACGGAAATCCGCTCCACGGCGTCTGACAGAAAACGCCCCCCGGCGAGCACGGACGGGTGCTCCACCGCCGAGACCAGCAGCCGGTCGAACCGGCGGCCATCCAGCTCGGATGCCAGCGCCAGCGCATTAGCCTCGGTTCCGCCGGACGTGAACACCACGCCGCCCGCGCCGGATCCGGCCAGTTGCGCGATGGACTGCCGCGCCCGCTCCACGATCGCGCGCGCGGCGCGCCCCTCGGCATGGACCGACGACGGATTGCCCGCGCAGGCCAGGGCATCCAGCATGGCCTGCCGCGCTTCGGGACGAAGCGGCGCCGTCGCATTCCAGTCGAGATACACCCGCTCCGTCATCGTCCTGCGCAATCCGCCGGCCCTCCGGACCGGATTTCCTTGCTTTCGCCCCCGCCGGTCATGCTAGAAGCCATCGACCGGCGTCGTTCTGCCCCGGAAAACGGGATCAGACAAAAATATAGAATAGTTCTAAGCAGTTAGCCTGAGACCGCGCGCCCGTCAAGCAAGTCCGGTCCGGCCAGCCAAGAGGTTTCCATGCCCGAGGTCATCTTTACCGGTCCTGCCGGCCGGATCGAAGGCCGCTATCATCCCGCGCGCCAGAAGAACGCGCCGATCGCGATCGTCCTGCATCCGCACCCGCAGTTCGGCGGCACGATGAATCATCAGATCATCTATCAGATGTATTATGCCTTCGTGCATCGCGGTTTTTCCGCCCTGCGGTTCAATTTCCGCGGGGTCGGTCGCAGCCAGGGCTCATTCGACCATGGCACGGGCGAATTGTCGGACGCCGCCGCCGCGCTGGACTGGGCGCAATCGATCAATCCGGAAGCGCGGAGCTGCTGGGTCGCCGGCTTCTCCTTCGGTGCGTGGATCGGCATGCAGCTTCTCATGCGCCGGCCGGAGATCGAAGGTTTCATCTCAGTCGCGCCGCCGGCCAATCTCTACGACTTCTCCTTCCTCGCACCGTGCCCGTCCTCGGGGCTGATCGTCCATGGCGACAAGGATGCGGTGGTGCCCTACAAGGATGTCGCCACGCTGGTCGAGAAACTGAAGACCCAGAAGGGCATCGTCATCGACCAGAAGGTGATTCCCGGCGCGAACCACTTTTTCGACAGTAAGATCGACGTGCTGATGCAATCGGTCGGAGCCTATCTCGACAAGCGCCTGAAGGGCGACCGGCGCGGCGTGGCCTGAGCCAGGCCGGGGCCTCTCTCACGGCCGGTAGAGCACGCCGCCCGTGAGGGGGGCGGCGATGCCGGTCGTGCCCGGAAAGGTCAGCGGCAGCCCGCGCAGGGAGCGTGCGGCAAGATAGGCGAAAGCCTGTGCCTCCATCGCGTCGACGGACCACCCGGCCTGCGCGGCCGTCTCCACCGTCGCGGGGGCGAGCCGGTCGGACAGCATCGCCATGAGGGTGGGATTGTGCGCGCCGCCGCCGGCCACGATCCAGCTTCGCGGCGGCTGCGGCAGCAGGTCCACCAACCGCGCGAGCGTTTCGACAGTCAGCCGCGTCAGGGTCGCGGCGCCGTCTTCCGTGGTCATGTCGCCGAGACCGCCCCGCTCCGCCACCCAGTTCCGGAAATCGTTGCGGTCGAGCGACTTCGGCGGCGGTTGCAGAAAGTACGGATGCGCCATCAGCCGTTCGACAGTGGCGAGGTCGGCGCGTCCCCTCGCCGCCAGACGGCCATCGGCATCCTGTGTTGCGCCGGTGCGCAGGCGGACGAAATCATCCAGCAGCGCATTGCCCGGCCCGGTGTCACAGGCGATGGGCTCCCCGTCCCCCTCCAGATACGTGATGTTGCCGACACCGCCGATATTGACGACACAGACCGGACCCGGCCGGTCGAGGCCGCGCACCAGCGCCTGATGATAGACCGGTACCAGCGGCGCGCCCTGCCCGCCGGCCGCGACATCGGCCTGCCGCAGATCCGCCACCACCGGGCAGCCCAGCCGCCGCGCCAGCGCCGCCGGATCGCCGATCTGCACCGTCAGTTTCCGCTCCGGCCGGTGCAGCACGGTCTGGCCATGGAAGCCGATCACGGCGATATCCGACACCGCCATGCCGGTGGATGCGCTGAAACTCTCGACCGCCTCGGCATGGACGCGCGTGACCATGTCCTCGGCCGCCCGCAGGATGTCGGAGCGCGTCGTCCGGTCCGGCAGGCTGACCGCCGCCGCAAGGGCCTGTCTCAGGAGCGTCCGCTCGGCGTCGGTATAGGGGCGGTAGCAGCTCGGGCCGGTATCCGCGATCTCGACGCCATCGGTATGGAGCATCGCGACGTCCACGCCGTCCAGCGACGTGCCGCTCATCATGCCCAGCGCTGACAGGCTTTCCATCCTGCGTCCCTGCATTTGAATCCCGCCTTGAACCTGTTACACCACCGGCCTGAACGATTGGTTGTCGGCGAAGCGGCCCGCTTCCCGGCCCGTTTCCGCAAGTGACCGCGATGACCTCGACCCAAGAAGCGCCCGCGCGCGCCTACAAATCCGATTTCCTCAACGTGCTCGCGACCCGCGGGTTCATTCATCAGGTGTCCGAGCCGGACGCGCTCGATGCGCTGGCCACGCGCGAGACGATCACCGCCTATATCGGCTATGACTGCACCGCGCCGTCACTGCATATCGGCCATCTGCTGCCGACCATGATGCTCTACTGGATGCAGCAGACCGGCCATCGGCCCATCGCGCTGATGGGCGGCGGCACCACGCGGGTCGGCGACCCTTCAGGCAAGGACGAAAGCCGGCGCATCCTCACCGAGGAAACGATCAACGAGAACCTCGCCAGCATCAAGACGCTGTTCGGCAAGTTCCTGACCTTCGGCGACGGCCCGCGCGACGCCATCATGGCCAACAACGCGGACTGGCTGAACAGCCTCAACTATATCGACTTCCTGCGCGATGTCGGCCGCCACTTCTCCGTCAACAGGATGATGTCCTTCGACTCGGTGAAGATGCGGCTGGAGCGGCAGCAGGAGCTGTCCTTCCTCGAATTCAACTACATGATCCTGCAAGCCTACGACTTCGTGGAGTTGCACAAGCGGACCGGCTGCGTGTTGCAGATGGGCGGCTCGGACCAGTGGGGCAACATCGTCAACGGCATTGACCTCGGCCGGCGCATGCTGGGAGCGCAGCTCTTTGCCGTCACCGCGCCGCTGATCACCACCGCCTCCGGCGCGAAGATGGGCAAGACCGCCGCCGGCGCGGTCTGGCTCGATGCCTCGCTGATGAGCCCCTATGACTACTGGCAGTTCTGGCGCAACACCGAGGACGGCGACGTCACCCGCTTCCTCAAGCTGTTCACCATCCTGCCGCTGGACGAGATCGCCCGGCTCGGCACGCTGAAGGGCCAGGAACTCAACGAAGCCAAGAAGGTGCTCGCCACCGAGGCGACCGCGATGATCCATGGCCGCGACGCCGCGGAAACCGCTGCGGAGACCGCGCGCCGCACCTTCGAGGAAGGTGCCGCCGCCGACACACTGCCGACGGTGGAAATTCCTGCGGCGGAGCTGCGCGCCGGCCTTGGCGTCCTGAGCGCATTCCAGCGCGCCGGCCTCGTCGCTTCGTCCAGCGAAGCGCGCCGCCAGATCAAGGGCGGTGGCCTGCGGGTCAACGATCAGGCGCTGGACGACGAGAAGGCGGCGCTGACGGAATCGGCCGTGAACGCCGATGGCGTCATCAAGCTTTCCCTCGGCCGCAAGCGCCATGTGTTGCTGAAGCCGGTCTGAACATCGGCGCAGCTATCTTTCTTGAAGCAAGGCCGACGCGCTTCGCGTCGGCTCCTGTTCCTTTTGCGCCCCGAAAAAGCCGCACCAAAGACCGCTCTCAGACTCGTCCGAGCCAGCATCTCATCCAGCGCGGTTGAGTCAGCCCATGAGTTGTCTTTTTATCCGCGCATGATCTTGCCCGAAAACCGCTTCCCACTTTTCGGGATCATGCTCTAGCGGCTCGGCGCGGCATAGCTCGGCGTCGTGCTGGGAAATTCAAAGAATTTGCGCAGCAGTCCCGGCGCGATGGCCGAGATCGGATTCACCCGCAGCACCGGCGCGCCGGGCGATCCCGACACCTCGTAGGTGATACCGACCAGCCCTTCGCTCGCCCCGCCGAGAAACAGGCCGACGATGGGGATGCGGCCGAACATATTATTCAGGCCATACAGCGGCACGAAGGTGCCGCGCATCCGCACCTCGTCCGCTTCGAAGTTGAGATTGCCTTCCAGCGTCGCGCCGATGATCGGGCCGCGCACGAGACCCTCGCGGATGCTGAAGCGGCCATCGGTCTTGGTGAATTCGAGGCTGAGCTGATCGAAGCCCACGCCCGCGCCTGCGGCGTTGCCGCCGCCCGAAGCGACCCGGTCCAGCGCTGCCTCGCCGCGCACCGCGAAGTTTCGCATGTTCAGCAGGCCGTTGAGCGATGTGCCATCGCCCCGCGGCGGGTCCATCGCAACCCAGAATTGGCCGCCGACGATGCGGCCATAAGTATCCGTCAGACGGAACAGCGCGCCCGCATCTGCCGTCTCGACATAGAGCGTGGGACGCCCGTTCTGCCGGCTGCGCAAGTCCCCCTGAATCGCGGCGTCGCGCCCCAGCCTGCCATTCAGCGCGAAGCTGCGGACGACGCCGCCCCGCCGCGCGATCTTGAAGTCGAGGCCGCGCAGGGTCTCGCCGTTGTGGCCGGCGACGGTGCCGAGTTTAACGTCGAGTTCAAAATCCTCGGGCTTTGCAGCGTGATCCGTCTTGCCGGTGCGCCCCGCCAGCACGCTCTTCAGGAAGCTGCGGGCGTCATACACATCCCCCCGCACAGTGAGGCGCAGCGTGCCTTCGGCGGTCCTGTCGGCCCGCACCTGCATCCGGTCGCCATCGGACAGGCTGAATGTCGGGAAATTGGCGGAAACAACATCGCCGCCACTGCCAAGTTCGGCCTGCCCTTTCACCGACATCCCCGCGCCTTCGACGATGAGGTCGTCGATGCGGGTGGACTGGGCGCGGCTGCTCAGCGTGAAGGTCGCGCGGGCCGGCCGGCCGGCCGGCTTCTGCCAACCGGGCAGCAGATCGCTGATGCGCGCCTGCGTGAAATCGGCATCCACCGCGAATTTGCTGTTCTGCTCGTTCGGCGGGATTCGTCCAGTCATCTTCACTGCGACCGGCCCGGCAAGGCTGTCTCCGACGGTGAGGCCGACACGGGCGCGCGCCGCCTCGTCCAGCGTCGCCGCGATCCGCACTTCGGCGTCGGGCGCATCGCGCATCCTGCGATAATCCAGCGTCGCCGCCACGCCGTTGATCTTCACGTCGCCGCGCACGACATAGCCCTGATGGGTCGCCTGCACGCGCAAGAGCGGCGATTCCACCTTCTGGCCCACCAGCAGCTTGTCCGCCGCGAAATTCGTGAAATCGAGATTCATCGCGTAGGTCTGCGATGCGGAATCCTCGCTGTTGAGCCTGAGGCCGAGATTGACCTGCCCGCTCACCGTCCCGCGGCTCGTTGCGGGATCGATCGCCGTGCCCACCGTGTCGCGCAGATAGGGCTGGGACAGCAGGTCCGCCGCCGCCGCCATGGGACCGTCGACACGGAACTGCACCCGCGCCGGTGGATATTCCATATGAATATCGCTCGCCTCGAACGTGCCGGCGCTCACCGTGAGTTTGCGGCCGGGCGACGGCTCCACCGTGCCGCGCTTCACGGCCACCTGGGCGGACCGGGCCGTGGCCTTCACCGTCACATCGGCCTCGCTGATGGCGGGCAGGCCCTCGACCGGCACGACCGTGACGCCGGTGCCTTCGACATCGACGGAGAGCCCTTCCGCCGGCAACGGCGTGCTGTTGTTCTGGAAGCTGGAGAGCGGCGCGTTGGTCGCCACCACGATCTTCTCCACCGTGCCGGCCGTCACATGGCGGTCCACCCAGCTATGGAGCGAAGGACTGACAACCGCTGGCCAGAGCCGCTTCAGCATGGCGACCGGCATGCGGGTCGCGGCCAGGCCGAGCGCAAGGCGCGGCTCCTCCTCGCCGAATTCGACAGCACCGGACAGAGCCAGCCCGAACTGAAGATTGCCGATGTCACCCTGCGCGATTTCAAGCCGGCGGGCGGCGGGGTGATAGAGGAACCGAAGCTGGATGCGGTTGAAGATGATCGGCTCCTCCGCCTTGGCGGGGGCCGCGGTCCTACTGCGGGTTTCGGGCGCTTCTGCCGTCACCTTCTCGGCCGGCGGCGCCAGCACGATGCTGCCCCCGGCCATGGAGAAGGCCCAGGGCTGGTCGCCGTTCGCCGGCACATCGAGCCGGGTCAGGAGCGTGACGCGACTTCCTCCCGAGATCACCTGCATCGGCGCGATGAGCGCGTTCCGGGTCGGGTCCCATTCCAGCGTCGCCTCCGCGCGATCAAACGATGCGGCGCCAGGCACACCGGCCTCGCTGACGGCGGCGATCCGGCCATCCACATCCTCGATGCTGCCGTCGCCGCGCAGTTCCGCACGCAGGCGCGCCGACAGCAGCAGGTCGCTTTCGATCTGTCCTTCATCCAGCCGCAGCGCCAGCAGCAGGTTGCGCGCGGGTACCCGCGAGGCATCGATGCCGACGACGCGGCGGCCGCCGCGGGCCGCGCTCACGGCGGCCCCGAGCGTCCATGGATTCGCGGCGTCTCCCGAACTCAGGGAGAAATTGATCCCGCCCCCGGAGGCGCGTTTCAGGTCAAGGTCGATATTGCTGAAAGACAGGCGCTTGCCGTTGCGGCGATCCTCCACCGTCAGCACGCCGCTCTTGAGACCGACTTCGGCCAGAGCGCCGCCGTCGAGGCCGTTGACGGTGAGCTGATCGATCCAGGCCAGAGCCCGTGCGAGCCCGCCGCCAACCGCCGCCGGTTTACCGGTCCCACCTTCCCCCGAAGCCGCCGGCTCACCGGCGGGCAACGACGGGGCCGGCTTCGGCATCGCCTCAGCAATCGGGCGGTTCTCGCCGCCGGCGAAGATGGTGATCTCGCCATTGCTTTCGACGCGCACGGCCAGTTCGGCGCCGACCAGGCTGATACGCTCGGCGCGCAGCCGTCCCGTGAGCAGCGCCGCGCCGGAAATGCCGATCTCGGCCTTGGGCGCGCTCGCGACCACGGTGCCGTCCGGGTCGCGCACCACCACATCGCGCAGGCGCAGGGCCACCGCGCCGCTGGCGTCGCGCTCGAACTGCGTGCCGCCGACATCCACGCTGCGCCCGGCGCCGAGTGTCCCAGCGATCGCCTCGCGCAGCCAGGGCGTCACGATGTCGAGCGAGACCGGCCCGGAATTCAGCCGCCACCACAGCGCGCCACAGGCCAGCACAAGAACGAGCACGATCGGGATCGCGATTCTCGTCGCGCGCCGGAGTGGCGCGCGCAAACGCCGCCATACGGCCGATGCCGCAGGCCGGGCTTGCGGCAAGCGGTTCTGCATGCGGCGACGGAATGATGGTTTCGGGGCGTCCGGCGGCGATGCAGGTTCCGGCGGCACAGGCGTCTCCGGTGCGCCGGACTGGTCGCGGAAATGCCGCTCGATACTGTCTTCGAGCTCACGCAGCGCATCCGCGCCGGAGGTGGTGTGCAAACCCGTCATTCCCGACCGGGTATCCCCTGATGCGACGGTTTGCCGAACGCCGATACTGGATCAGGCTGCGGCATGCCCCGGTGACAGGTGCGATGGATCAGGAAACCCATCGACGACCCGGCCTCTCCCCGCATACCTTACCGATTCATAGAGCGTGGGAAAGCGACGAAAGGAAGGCATATGGCCGTTCAACTCAAGGAGGGCGGGAAGGCGCCCGCCTTCACCCTGCCGCGCGATGGCGGCGGCTCCGTGTCGCTGTCGGACTTCAAGGGGCGCAAACTGGTCCTGTTCTTCTATCCGAAGGCGGACACCCCTGGCTGCACCAAGGAATCCATCGCCTTCTCGCAACTGGGGAAAGACTTCGCGAAGGCCGGAACCGACATCCTCGGCGTCTCGGCCGACCCGGTGAAGAAACAGGACGCCTTCAAGACCAAATACGACCTGACGGTCGCGCTGGCTTCCGACGAAACCCAGAAGATGCTGGCCGCCTATGGCGTCTGGGGCGAGAAATCCATGTATGGCCGCACCTTCATGGGCATCACCCGGACCACGATCCTGATCGGCCCCGATGGCAAGATTGCCCGCATCTGGCCGAAGGTGAAGGTGGAGGGCCATGCCGAGGAGGTGCTCGCCGCCGCGCGGGAATTGTAGGATCGGCGGGACGCGCCGGAGCGGCGCGACGGTGGCGGCAAGATTCAACGACCAAGGTGCTTCAACGACCAACGACCAAGATTCAACGGACATCGGCTTCAACGATGCCGCCTGAATCATTCAGGGAGGGAGCGCAGACATGGTACCGGACCTTTCAGGCCGCGCGGCTTTCGTGACCGGCGGCGCCTCGGGGATCGGGCAGGCCGCCGCGGTGGCGCTCGCCGCCGCCGGTGCGCGGGTGATGGTGGCCGATATCGCTGCCGCCGATGCGACGGTGGACGTGATCCGCGCCGCCGGCGGCGAGGCCCAAGCCCTCGTCTGCGATGTCAGCGATGCGGACAGTGTCCTGGCCGCCGTGGCCGCCACGGTCGCCGCCTTCGGCCGGCTCGACTGCGCCTTCAACAACGCCGGCATCCTTGGGCCGCTCAACCGGGTCCATGAATATCCGGAGGACGACTTCGACCGGGTCATCGCCGTCCATGTGCGCGGCGTGTTCCTCTGCATGAAATACCAGATGCAGCAGATGCGCCGGCAGGGCGGCGGCGCCATCGTCAACACCTCGTCGGTGGGCGGGATGCGCGGCTCGCCTCTGCTCTGCGCCTATACGGCCGCCAAGCATGCCATCATCGGCCTGACCCGCAGCGCGGCGGTGGACGGCGGCGCCGATGGCATCCGCGTCAACGCCATCTGCCCGGGCGTGATCGACACCCCGATGACCCAGAACGGCCTGGGCGATGTGGACGAGCGCGCCCGCCGCGTCCATGCCATCCCGCGCGCCGGACGGCCGGAGGAGACGGCGGCCCTTGTCGTCTGGCTGTGTTCGGACGGCGCCTCTTTCGTCACCGGCGCGGCGGTGCCGGTGGACGGCGGCTGGACCGCTTCAATCTGACCACCGTGATCTGACCACCGCGATCAGATCACCCTCGCCCTGCGTCGTCGCGCCGCCGGACGTTTACCGTTAATGCGATTTTTCACTTTTCAGCACCGTTGCCTCTGCAAGCTTCGGAGAAAATTAACCATGAGCGGGTGTCATCGCTCCTGACGTCGATGCATGGACCAGTCCATGCCGGTGACGGGAGTACGAAGTTGCGGCAGCCGAGTTCCACCCACCAGCATCAGCACCATTACGCCGGCCACGGTGGACACCTCGGCCAGCAGCCGCAAGCTCATGTGGCTTCGCGTCACGGTCCTGCATCGGGCCATGCTCAGGGGGCTCTCGCCGCTCACCCGGCCCATGCCGCTCACTCTCCCGCCCATGGCGAGGGTGCGCAGCCGCCACAGGCCAAGACCAGGCCGCATGGCGCCAAGGGCGGCCAGCGCCGCAACGCCAAGCAGGCCGCCCGGCATTCGCAGGATTACACCCTGATCCACGGCGGCCGGCAGGTCCGGCTCGGCCCCGTCGCCTTCTGGATCGTGGTCGGCACCCTGGTCGTCATGGGCACCTGGACGATCTCCACCGCCACCTATTTCGCGTTCCGCGACGACGTGCTGACCCGCCTCATCGCCCGCCAGGCGGACATGCAATATGCCTATGAGGACCGCATCGCGGACCTGCGCGGCCAGGTCGACCGCATCTCCAGCCGCCAGTTGCTCGATCAGGAACAGTACGAACAGAAGCTGGATCTGATCCTCCGCCGCCAGTCCGTGCTCGAATCCCGCGCTTCCGCCATCGGCAGCCTGCCGGATGCCGGCGTCACCGGCTCCGTGCGGCCGGCGCTGCGCAGTTCGTCAGTCATGGAGCCTGCGCTGCCGAAAGCGGCGCCCGTGAGCGACCGCGTCACCTTCGTCGCACCGCCGGAGAACGAGGCCCGGCTGCAATCCCGCACCCCGTCAGCGACCCGTCTCGCGGGCCAGACGCCGGCCCTTTCCGGTTTCGAAGGCGTGCTCGCCCGGCTGCAATCGTCCCTCGATACGGTCGAACAGAAACAGACCGCCACCCTGTCCGCCATCGAAGAGAAATACGACGGCAAGGTGCGCCGCATCCGCGGTGTCTTTGCGGACCTCGGCATCAATGCCGGCCGCCTGCCGGATCGCGGCGGCGTCGGCGGCCCGTTCGTTCCCGTCAAGGGCAGCCTCGGCAGCGGCGGCTTCGAGAAGCAGATCCAGCGCATCAACCTCGCCCGCGCCCAGGCCGAGTCGCTCACGCGCCGCCTGAACGCCATACCCATCCGCAACCCGCTGTTCGGCAGCCTGGACACTTCGTCCGGCTTCGGCGTGCGGCCCGACCCATTCCTTGGCCGCCCCGCCATGCACACCGGCCAGGACTTCCGCGGCAGCAGCGGCGACCCGGTGCGCGCCACCGCCAACGGCACGGTGAAGATCGCGAGCTGGCACGGCGGCTATGGCCGCATGATCGAGATCGACCACGGCGGCGGCATGGCCACCCGCTATGCGCATCTCTCCGCCATCGACGTGAAGGTCGGCCAAAGCATCCGCATGGGCCAAGTGATCGGCAAGCTGGGCTCCACCGGCCGCTCCACCGGTCCCCATCTGCATTACGAGACCCGCATCGGCGGCGACGCGGTCAATCCGATGAAATACATCCGCGCCGGGCTGCGCATCGGAAACATCTGACAGCCTCGCAGGCTTCCGCCGCCATTCCGCCGTGATTGGCGGCGAGCCTCGCGTCATGGGATCGTCCGTCATCGCCATCCAGCTTCTGCGGCGCTGGGCCATCTGCCTGGTGGCTGCGGCGCTGGCGCTGAACCTGCTGCACGGCCCCGCCATGCTGCTGGCCGCACCCGGCGCACCGGCCGATTGCCACAGCATGCTGGCCGCGCCCCTTCTCCAACCGGCGGCAACGA
This sequence comes from Xanthobacteraceae bacterium, assembly GCA_035556495.1. GTDB lineage: Bacteria > Pseudomonadota > Alphaproteobacteria > Rhizobiales > Xanthobacteraceae > CANKHJ01. The sequence continues at coordinate 24,157 of DATMEW010000144.1, forward strand.
CAACAGCCCCGCATATAAGCCACGGGCACGACGCCGCTCAGGCCGGCGACGACGGCAGCGCCGGTGCCGACCGGATCGCCACCGTTGGCCACTGCCCCTTTGTCAACGTAACGGCGCAACTCGCCGCGCTGCCGGACCTTGCCGCACGCATCGCCACGGCGGCCCCGCCCGGCCTGCCGGCGCAGGACAATCTCTCGGGTGCGGAGCGCGAGCGCGAGGACCCGCCACCCCGCCGCCTCTCCTGACCGACCGTTTCGCTTTCAACCCGCTCGAGTGCGGCAGCGCGCCGGATGGCCGCGCCGCTCAGGAGAATGACATGACCAGAACCCGTATCGCCGCCCTGCTGACAGCAGGCTTCCTCTCGGCCGCGCTCAGCGCGGGCCCCGCCGCCGCCCAGCACCATGGCCACGGCTCCCATGCCGCGACATCGGCCAAGCCGCAGGCGGAGACCGCCGCCACCAAGGCTTACCGCGCCGCCAACGACACCATGCACAAGGACATGGACATCGCCTTTACCGGCAACGCCGATGCGGATTTCGCACGCGGCATGATCCCGCATCATCAGGGCGCCATCGATATGGCCCGCGTGGTGCTCGCGCATGGCAAGGACCCCGAAATCCGCAAGCTCGCGGAAGAGGTGATCAAGGCGCAGGAAGGCGAGATCGCCTGGATGAAGGCATGGCTCAAGAAACACGGTCACTGAGCCGGGCCTGAACCGCAATGACGGCGGGTCCGGTTCAACGCCGGGCTCGCCGCCTCGCCCGTTTTCTCTGTCAGCGCGCGGTAAGGACAGGCTGAAACACACGCGCCATCGCTACGGCCGAGGCACGGCCCCGGCCTCTCCCGCAGCGAAAGCGGGCTTTGACCTGTTTGTTCCACGGGGTTGTCGTCTCACGAAGCGGGAGACGCGCTGAAACGACAAGCTGAAATTCCGGTTCCGACCCGATCAGAACCGGAATGCCTCAGTCC
>DATMEW010000145.1:0-1782 GCA_035556495.1 Xanthobacteraceae bacterium
GGCCGATCGCGGCGGCGATCTCGGTGGCGCGCACATAGCCGAGCCGCGACGCCAGCGCGGCGCGCAGGATGCGCCCGCCATCCATCGGGAAAGCCGGGATCAGGTTGAACAGCGCCAGAAACAGGTTCACGGCGGCGAGCCGGTCGACCATCGAGATCTGGCCATTGCCGATGCCCGCCGCGGCATTTTGCGTCAGCACCGCGCCGCCGAATACGACCAGCAGGATCGTGATCGCGACATTCACCAGCGGGCCGGCGATGGCGATGAGGAATTCCTGGCCCGGCTCCTCCGGGATGCGCTCGAGCTGAGCGACGCCGCCGATCGGCAGCAACGTCACATAAGGCGTCGCAACGCCGAAGGCGCGGGCGGTGAAGATGTGGCCGAATTCGTGGAGCAGTACGCAGGCAAACAGCAGGATCATGAAGATGACACTGTCCCACGCCGCCGCGCTGCCGCCTTGCGTGTAGCCGGCGGCAAAAATCCAGGCGAGGAAGAGCAGGAATGTCAGGTGGATGCGGACGACGGTGCCGGCGATCGTGCCGATATTCACGGACCAGGACATGAAATCCTCGTTGTTCTCGCCTCGTTCGCACAGATGGTGATGTTCCGAACCGATTGCGAGGCCACGGCGTTGGCGTGCATTCTGGCAAGAACCTGCAAGAATTTGATTGTGAGGAGTATGATATGGCGCAAAAACTATCGCCCGAGGAGCGCAAGGCGGCGCTGTCCCGGTTGTCCGGCTGGGCCGACGTCAAGGACCGCGACGCCATTGCCAAGAAATTCACCTTCGGCGATTTCAACGAGGCCTTTGGCTTCATGACGCGGGCGGCGCTGGTCGCCGAGAAAATGGATCACCACCCGGAATGGTTCAACGTCTACCGCACCGTCGAGGTGACTTTGTCGACGCATGATGCGGGCGGCGTCACCGAACTCGACATCAATCTCGCCGAGGCGATGGAGATGATCGCGGATTCCTGAGCCGGTTCCGGCGCTTGAAGTCCGGTCCTGGCCTCACCACCTGTTTATTATGCGCACATCCGGCACCACCTTCGGAACTTCCGCCGGCAGCGACGATCCGTCGCTGCCGCGCAAATTCTGGCGCAAATTCGGCACGGTCGCGGCGCATATCCCCTTCGCCGAAGATCTCCTCGCCGCCTACTACTGCGCCTTCGACCGGGCGACGCCGCTGCAGGTCAAGGGCACGCTGCTCGGCGCCATCGCCTATTTCGTGCTGCCGTTCGATGCCGTGCCGGACATGCTGCCGGTGCTCGGCTTCACCGACGACGCCGCGGTGCTGATGACGGCGCTCAAGGTCGTCGCCAGCCACATCACGCCGGACCATCGCGCCGCCGCCCGCGCGCGGCTGGATGAGATCAGGGCGGTGGACGCCTAGCCGCTCCGTGTTCTTGTAGCCCGGATGGAGCGCAGCGAAATCCGGGGCCGGCCTCGCGATCGTTCCCGGGTTTCGCTTCGCTCCACCCGGGCTACAGACCAGGCGAAGCCATAGAAAATAATCCTTGTCTATTATTCCTAGAAGGACTATAACCACTCCCGTCCTGCTCGGCCGGGGACGTCATCTAGAGACGTCTTGATGACGGAGCAGGATGTGGCGCCTGCGGGCGGGGCTCGTAACCCCGCACTCGGGAGGCCGCGGGTAGCCGTCCGGGCCCACTACGGGGCTCTGCCTTCAATGGCTGGACGGGGGTTCGGTGAAGGCGGGCGAAAGCCTGCCGGAGGCTGTGTCCCGAAAGGGCCGGCCGCTGACCGGCCGCCGGAAGTGCG
>DATMEW010000146.1:0-3521 GCA_035556495.1 Xanthobacteraceae bacterium
GCGCGCAGATAGGCCGTGAACAACTCTGCGGACGTCACCACGGCGAGTTCGTCCGCCGGGGCGAGCGGGTCCATGGTGGCGAGATGGGTGCGCCATGGCGCCGAGACCGCCGCGCGGGGGTGACGCTGCGCCAGCGCCAGCGTCTCCCGGGACCAGTCGTCGTAGTCGGTCGTCAGCAAGGGCAGGTCCAGCAGCCATTCGCCGGGATAGTCCACGATATCCAGCGTCAGGGTCCGCAGCGCGCGGTTGCGGGATTGATAGTCGATGACGAGCCGAAGCTCGCTGATCTGCCGGGTCGACTCGGGCCATTGCCGCGCGTCGGTCAGCGCCCGCAGATGTCGCTCGTATTCGAAGCGGGGAATATCGTCGTCCGGCTGCGGCGCCAGCCGCGCGCGGGCGAGCCGCCCGCTGGCCAGCGCCTCGAACACCGGGAAGCGCCCGCCGGCGGTCAGGGCGTTCACCAGCGCCGTGAGGAATACCGTCTTTCCCGCGCCGGACATGCCGGTGACGCCGAGCCGCAGGGTGGGGTTGATGAGCCCGTCCCCGAATTCCACCAGCGCCCGCGCGGTCAGCCGGGCCTGTTCGAGGGTGTCGGTGAGGAGGTTGCTCATCGGCGGCGTCGATGCTCCGGCAGCCGCCGCGGAAGGACGGGTCGTGTTTTTATGTAGGTACGGGGTGCTGCGATACCAGCCCGATGCAACCATCCGTGTTCACGGGAGCTTGTCCTCGCGTTTCCTTGACATGCCGCCGCCATGCACCAAGCTTCGGCAGGGCGGGAGTCGGATCAGAGGAGCGGACCAGATGCGCGATGCGGCGAAGGGTTGGCCTCGGCTGCGGCCCGGCCCGGCAGCGGGACGGGCGGCCGCTTCCGCCATGATTGCCGCTGTCATAGCTGTCATAGCTGTCATGGCCCTTGCTGTCATGGCCGTCCCTCCTGCCGCTATGGCGCAGCAGGGCAGCCCTCCGGCGACGGGAAAGGCGACGCCGCCCGCCGCTGGCGTGGCTCCCCACCTCAATCTCGAAGAATTGCTGTCCGCCGTCGTGCGGGTCCGTACCAGCATCAACCCCGACGCCCGCACGGTGGAAAATCTCGGCCGCGAACGGGACGGCTCCGGCGTCGTGATCGATGACAGCGGGCTCATCCTCACCATCGGCTATCTGATGGTGGAGGCCTATGCGGCCGACGTCATCACCAACGATGGCCGCAAGGTTCCGGCCACGGTGGTCGGTTATGACAACGACACCGGCTTCGGCCTGCTGCGCGCGCTGGAGCCGCTGAAGGTCCGGCCGATGCCGATCGGCAAATCCGCGGCCGTCAAGGAACGCGAGCCGGTTCTGGCCGCCAGTTTCGGCGGCATGGCTGGCGTTGCCCCGGCCATGGTCGCGTCGCGCCGCGAATTCGTCGGCAACTGGGAATATCTCGTCGAAGACGCCTTCTTCACCACGCCGGCCCACAATCTCTGGAGCGGCGCGGCTCTCATCAGCCGGGATGGCAAGCTGGTCGGGCTCGGTTCGCTCATCGTCGGCGATGCGCTGGGCAAGGGCAGCCGCGCGCCTGGCAATATGTATCTGCCGATCGACCTGCTGCCGCCGATCCTCGCCGACCTGATCGCCGAAGGCCATTCCTCGGCGCCGCCGCGGCCGTGGCTGGGCATCTCGGTGAACGAGGCCGGCGGCGCGCTGGTGCTCGGCCGGGTCACGCCGGACAGTCCCGCGGAGAGGGCGGGACTTCAGAAGGGCGATGTTATTTCCGGCGTCGGCGGCAAGCGGGCCTCGGACCGGGCCGCGCTGTATCGCGAGATCTGGGCGGCCGGCAAGGCGGGAGATACGATCCCCGTCGACGTGGTGCGCGCCGGCGAGAAGCAGCGGATTTCCGTGCCCTCGATGAACCGGCTCGATCACCTCAAGCTCAAGACCACTTTCTGATTCGCCCCGCATGACGCCGGACGGATTGACCGCGCGCCTGTCATGCCGTCAGCGTAGTAGCATAAGGCTGGCTGCCGGACGACGGCAGCAAACAGGGGGGGGGCGCGTGAGCGAACAAGGACCGCAAAGCCGGCGCTGGATCGAACAGCGCTGGCTGATCGACAACATCATCCAGGCCAATGGGATCGACTGGGACCAGCCGCGTTCGCTGTATCTCAGCGCGCCGATGGGCCCCGAGGCCGCCGCGGATTTCGCCGCAATCCGATTGCGGGTGAGAAAATTCGCGGACTGCTCGCCAGCGTTCGAATGGGCGGCGCGGCGGCGCGAGGCGAGGGCGGAAACGGCCGAACGCGCCGGCGAGACCGTGACGGCGCGCGACAACTACTTCATGGCCGCGATCCATTGGGGTGCGGCGCAATGGCCGATCGACCGCAATGACGAGCGCAATCTCTGGCTCAACGCGCGCAAGCGGGAATGCTACGCGGCTTATGCGCGGCTGGCGGACCGGCGCGTGGAAGAAGCATGGATTCCGCTGGGTGACAGAAAGCTCCCGGCCTGGCTGCATCTGCCGCCGGGCTATGCCGGCGGACGGCTGCCGGCTGTGATCTCGATTCCCGGCATGGACAGCTTCAAGGAAGGCGCGGTCGCGCTCTATGGCGACACCTTTCTCAATCGCGGCTTTGCCGTGCTTTCGCTGGACGGGCCGGGACAATACGAAAGTCCCGTGCTCGGCATTCCCTTCACCATGGCGGGATGGGAACAGACAGGCCGCGCCGCCTATGACTGGCTGGCGCAGCGTCCCGAGATTGATCCGGATCGCATCTGCATTTCCGGCCGCAGCTTCGGCTCTTTCTTCGCGACCATTGCCGCGGCGGGCGAGCCGCGCCTGCGGGCCTGCGCGGTCTCTCAGGTCTGCCACGAACCGGGCTTCCACACGATCTTTCAGGAGGCGTCGCCGACCTTCAAGCAGCGGTTCATGTATATGGCCGACATCCTCGATGAAGACGCTTTCGACCGGTTCCGGCAGACCATGACCTGGGAGGGGCATGCGCAAAAGATCGCCATGCCTTATCTGTGCCTCGCCGGCGAAGCCGACGAACTCTCCCCGCTCGTTCACACCGAGCGGCTGTTCCGCGCGCTGGCGGGCGCGAGGCGGCTGGTGGTTTATCAGGATGCGCGGCATGGCATCGGCGGCGTGCCGTCCGCCGCGCTGGGGCCGGCCGTTGCGGTGCTGATGGCGGACTGGCTGGCGGCGCGATGCCGGGGCGAGCCATGCGACAGCGGCCGCTGGGATGTGGACGCAACCGGCCGCATTCATGAGTCCGCGCTATCATGAACGGGGTGTCGCCCGATCTCATCGGCGCCGTTGCCGCGATGCTGACGACCGGCTGCTGGGTGCCTCAGGCGCTGAAGATCATCCCCACGCGGGAAACCGCCGCGATCTCGCTGACCGCGACGCTGGCTTTCGCGTCATAGCGTTGGCGAGCGAAGTGGATACCAGTTCGCGTCAAGGACAACGCTCATCATCATCAGCCTCAAGCTGCGTTACGGTTGATAAGGCGTCCGACCCTGTTGGGGAAATGTGGACAGCAAAG
>DATMEW010000147.1:0-18964 GCA_035556495.1 Xanthobacteraceae bacterium
CCGGCCATCGAATTCACCGACGCGCTGGGCAAATTCCTCCCCGACCTCGACCGGCCGAACGAGGGCGTGTTCTCGTTCCAGGACGACGACGAGCAGTGGCTCTCGCTGCGCTACGACCTCACCGCGCCGCTGGCGCGCTATGTCGCCGAGAATTACGACACGCTGCCGAAGCCCTATCGCAGCTATCGCGAGGGCTATGTCTTCCGCAACGAGAAGCCGGGGCCGGGGCGCTTCCGCCAGTTCATGCAGTTCGACGCCGACACGGTCGGCTCCGCCTCGCCGGCGGCGGATGCTGAAATCTGCATGATGGCGGCCGACGCGATGGAGGCCCTTGGCATCCCGCGCGGCCAGTATGTGGTGAAGGTGAACAACCGCAAGGTGCTGGATGGCGTGATGGAGGCCATTGGCCTCGGTGGTGATGAGAATGCCGGGCGTCGGCTAATAGTCCTGCGGGCCATCGACAAGTTGGACCGGCTCGGCGTCGAGGGTGTGCGTCAGTTGCTTGGTGCAGGCCGCAAGGACGAGAGCGGGGATTTTACGAAGGGCGCGGGACTCACCTCAGATCAAATAGAGAAGATTGCGGTGTTCGCGACGCTCCAAAGTGGACAAGTGGTAGAGCTTGAAGACGTTACGAATTTATCTCCCAATCAACGCGCCAAACGCGGCGACATCCTGACGTTTCAAAGTGATGACGGAGACAAGTCATTTTTCGTCGAAAGTAATAAAGGGGTCATTGATGGCCTAATGACCCATTTTGGAAATAACCCCATCTCCCGTGATGGAATACAAGAGCTTCAGCAGATCGCTGATCTTGTAAATGCATCTGGCTATAAAAGAGACCGGATACAGATCGATTCTTCCGTCGTGCGCGGGCTCGAATATTACACCGGTCCTGTTTTTGAAGTTGAACTGCTGATCGAAACAAAAGACGAGAAGGGCCGCCCGGTGCGGTTCGGCTCGGTCGGCGGCGGCGGGCGCTATGACGGACTCGTGTCGCGCTTCCGTGGCGAACCGGTGCCGGCGACGGGTTTCTCCATTGGCGTGTCGCGCCTGCGCGCCGCGCTCGATCTCATCGAAGGCGCGAAAGCGCAGGCGACGACCGGCCCCGTGGTCGTCACGGTGTTCGACCGCGACCGGCTTGCCGACTATCAGCGCATGGTGAAGGCCCTGCGCGATGCCAGCATCCGCGCCGAGCTGTATCTCGGCAATCCGAAGAACTTCGGCAACCAGTTGAAATACGCGGATCGTCGGGGCAGCCCCTGCGTGGTCATACAGGGCTCCGACGAGCGCGCCACCGGCGAGGTCATCGTCAAGGACCTGATCCTCGGCGCGCAGATCGCGGCGGAGACGGACCGCGAGGTCTATCTGCGACGGCAGGCCGAGGCGAAGGAGCGGGAGAAGTCTCCGGAATCCGACCTTGTCGAAGCCGTTCGCGCGGTGCTGGCGCGCCACGGGCTCGGCGGCTGAGGCGCTGCTGGGCTATTTCTTCGCGCCGCCCTTGAGGGTATCTTTTGCGCCTTCCATCATGCGGCGCATCTCGCGCACGTTCATGATGAGGCTGCCCATGATGACGTCGCCCGGCTTCTGGCCGGCCTTGCAGGCGCCCGTCCATGTGGATGTCACGGTCATGTTGCGGGGCGTGCCCGGCTGGAGGCCGTCGCCCTCGAAGGCGACCTTCATCGTATAGGCGCTCTGGAAGTCGCCGGTGATGATGCTGTTCACCCTGACCTCGCGGCCGTCAATCGTGCAGGCGGATGTGACGGTGATGGTGTCGCCGTCGCGCGTCATCTGCTGCCCCGGACACATCTGCGCGGTCATGGCGGTGCCCATGGCCTGGAGCTGGGCATCGGATTCCGCATCCACGCATTGCTGGACGGAGGTGACGGGCATCGCGCCGCCCTCGGCCTCCACCTTCAGGTCCCACAGGCCCGGCTTGCGCTGAGGCAGTTCGAGCGCGGCGGCGGGCAGCGGGGCGGCGACCATGATCGCGATCGCCGTGGCGGCGAGAACGCCGGGAGATGCCATCCGCATCACGTTCCTCCCTGAGGTTACTGCGGCTCAGCCGCGCCGGCGCAGCACGACCTGCTGGTCCAGCACCTCGGCCGCGCCGGTCTCGCAGGCCCGCAGGCGCTGCACCCGGCCGTCCACGACCTCTCGCACGATGTGGCAGCGCGGCTGCGCGAGGCGCACCTCGGGCAGCACGTCGCGGGCGATGCCCGGCCGCCACAGGCAGTTGAACGAGATGAACTGGCCCGGCTTGCGGTGGACGCCGGTGATGCGTGCGAACTTGCCATAGCCGCCGCAATGGGCCTGCGCGGCCTGTTTCGCGGTGAACTCCGCCGCGCGGGACCACGGGATGATGCCGCTGGTGTCATTGCCCCGGGTGACGACCGCTGCGCCAGCCACCGTCTGCGCGGAAGCCGGAGCAGCGGTGGCGAGCATGCCGGCGAGGCCGACCGCGCCGGCGAGGAACACGGATGAACGGAAGCTGCGGATCATGCGAAGTCCCCGTGGCGCGGCGAGAGCGATGTGAAGAATCAGCCAGCCCTGCATACCACAGCCGGCGAAAATCGGAGCGCCCGTCGAAGTGTCCCTGCAACAGACTTTGCGGGCGAAACGTTCCGGCAGGGCGTCTTTCCGGCGGCTGCGCGCGGGATGCCTAAGGACTCTGCTTGACCGCGGGAATGTGGCGCGGCACCGTCCTCGTCCGCTCGTATGAGTCAGGCAGGATGGTTGTCATGTTCCGCATGTCGCGCTTGCGCGTGGTTTCCGGCTTCTGTGTCGTGATGGGCCTTGCGATGCTGGCATCGGCCGCTCCGGCGCCTGCCGCGAGCTGGATCGAGCAGAATGTCTATCTGTCCGGTCCGCGATATGACGGCGCGCTGCCGCCATGCGAGGCGGGGCTCGGCGTCGTTTCCAGCCGGTTTGCCGACAACGAGCGGAGTTTCTGGAATTCGGCCGTGACGATCCTCGGCTTCGACCGGGTCCGCGAGGTGGTGTACCGGCCGTGGGGGCCGAATGCGCTGCCGCGCCGCTTCTGCACCGCGATGGCGGCCCTGTCCGATGGCGCGCTGCGTCCGGTTCACTATGCCATCGGCGAGGATACCGGCTTCGCCGGCGCCACCTGGGGCGTGGAATGGTGCGTCGTCGGCTATGACCGCAACGGCGCTTACAGCCCCGCCTGCAAGGCGGCGCAGCCCTGAGCGCGATTGCATTTTTAGTTCTTGATTTGTTCTTGTTGCGATGCTGCTATAGCTTCGCAGGTTCTGGATATCGGGGGAAGCCATGAACGGAGCAGCGCGCAGCCGGGGCCGGATCGGGGCGCTAGTTGTGCGGGCCGCCGCCGCCTTTGTCCTGCTGGCGGGCGCGCTGGGGGCGGCCCCTGCCGGCGCGCAGGACCGCCGGCAGAACGAAGCGGGCGCTTTCGACTTCTACGTGCTGTCGCTGTCATGGTCGCCCTCCTTCTGCGAGGAAGCCACCCGCCAGCAGCCGAACAGCGCATCCACGCGCCAGCAATGCGGCGCGCGGCCCTATGCCTTCGTGGTCCATGGGCTGTGGCCGCAATACGAGCGCGGTTTTCCCGAATATTGCAGCCGCGACGAGCGCCGGCCGGATCGCAACACCATCGGCAACATGCTGGATCTGATGCCGTCCACAGGGCTGATCTTCCACCAGTGGCGGCGTCACGGCGTCTGTTCGGGGCTGTCGGTACGGGCCTATTTCGACCAGATTCGCCGGGCGCGCGCGCGTGTGAAAATCCCCGAGGAATATCTCCAGCTCACCACCCACAAGACCGTGACGCCGGCCGCGGTGGAAGAGGCGTTCGTCCGCGCCAATCACGGGCTCACCCATGACGCCGTCTCGGTGAACTGTACGAGCGGCCGACGCCTGAGCGAGGTCCGCATCTGCATGAGCAAGGATCTCGCGTTCAGACCCTGTCAGGAGGTGGACCGCCGCGCCTGCCGGACCCGGCAGGTGGTGATGCCGCCGGTGCGCCTCGGCGCGGCTGCCACCACGCCTGTCCGCTAAACCGCCGCGGCCGTCCCGTCCGCCGGCACTCCATCTGCCGGGATTCGATGGGCTTGCATCAATGGACCCGCGCTCGGAAGCTCCGGCCGGCTTCATAAGCGAAGCCCCTGCGGGCCGCGGTCTATCTGTCGGCGTCCGGGGTCGGTATATCCATCGCCAGCATATCGTCACCGGCCGCGGCCGGCTGTTTTCTCACCCAGCGGATGCGGCTCTTGAACTATCGCCACGGTTTTCATGCGGGAAACCCTGCGGACGTGCTGAAACATGCCGTGCTGGCGCGCATCCTGGTGCATCTGCGCGAAAAGCCTGGTGCCTTCCGCGTGCTGGACACCCATGCCGGGGCGGGGGTCTATGATCTGTCCGGCGCCGAGGCGGAACGGGGCGGCGAATGGCGCGCCGGCATCGGCCGTCTCTCGCAGGCGGCCTTGTCGCGGGAAGCTTTGCCGCAGGAAGCTTTGCCGCGGGAAGCTTTGCCGCGGGAAGCCGCCGCGCTGCTGGCGCCCTATCTCGATGCCGTGCAGCAGATGAATCCATCGCATCCGTCGGTGCAGGCGGGTGCGGGGGTGGGCGAGCAGGTTGGGGCTTCCGGCCCCGACCTCGGTCGCGGGCCGGAAGGCAGGCCGGATCGTGCCGGGAACAGCGCGCCCGTCACCGACGGGACGCCCGCCGTCCGCGCGCCGGAGGATGCAGCGGAACATCCACCCCTCAGGTCGGCCCGCGCGCCGCTCGGAAAGCTGCGCTTCTATCCGGGGTCGCCCGCCGTCGCGCAATGCCTTCTGCGGGACCAGGACCGGCTCGTGGTCTGCGAGACCGCGCCGGACATCCATGCGGAACTCGCCGCTGCGCTCGGCCGCGACCGGCGCTGCAAGGCGCTGGGGCTGGATGGCTGGGCGGCCCTCAAGGCCCAGCTTCCGCCGCCGGAGCGGCGCGGCGTGGTGGTAATCGACCCGCCGTTCGAAAGCGCGGCGGAGGTGGCGGCGCTGCTGCGCGCGCTCACTGCGGCCGTGCGCAAGTGGCCGACCGGCATTTTCATGGTCTGGTATCCGGTCACGCGGCGCTCCGCCGCCGATGTGCTCCTCGAAGGCGTGCGGATCGCAAGCCTGCCCGCAACGCTCCGGGCGGAACTGCGCACCGCCCGCGCGGGACCGGACACGAAGGGGCTCGGCGCCAGCGGCGTGATCGTTGTCAATCCGCCGTGGCGGCTGGAGACTGAACTGGCCGTGTTGCTGCCGGCGCTCGCGGCCGCGCTCGGCGAGGATGACGGCGCCGCCGGGGCCTTTCGACTCGACTGGCTGCGCCGCGAGGGCGGTGAGCGGGCCTGACGGCGCGGACGGGTCGGCGATTGCCGTGTCAGAGTTTCTGGTTTCGGCATTTCTGGCTTTGATGGAATCAAAGCCAAGGCTCCATGTTTTTGTTCTGATACGTTTTTCTTTTTGGCGCGTTTTCTTTTTTGATGCGCTTTGTTTTTCTCTTTCTTGCGCGCGCCGGTCCCCGCTTCGCTCGAAAACGTGCCGGGGTCTGATCCAGCGTCGCTGCACCGGACCCGTCGGTACTCCTTTTGTCAGAGCATGATCTTGTCCGAAAATCGGTTCCTGCCCCCGGATCAAGTCCGGGGCAGGCACTCTCGGGATCATGCTCTATAGCCCTCCCGCGCTGGCCGTTCCTGCGATGGCCATGCCCGTGGCTCTTGCTGCAACGGCCGCTATCCTGCACCCGTCGCGGCGACCGGATGCGCGGAAGCCGGCCCCGGGCCCGGCTTTGCCTCTTGCGCCAGCGGCCGGGCCGGGATTCGGAACGCATGTCCGCCGGCGATGCCGTCCGCCGTGGTCCCGATCCGGCGAGAAGAAGCCTCGCACTCTGTCGCCGCCGGGTCCTGCCGCCACGGCACGGGCAAGTTTTCCCGGCCGGGCCGTCATCATGGCCGCGGCTCTCGCTCGTGGCTTCACGGCTGTGGTTTCTTGATTGCGGCTTTTCGCCTCTTGCGCTAGCGACCGGCCGGGGGCGGCCGCTCCGTCGATACGGCCGCCGGTCCGGGTGACCGGAGGCGGCCGCTGCGGCATGTCATGCGCCGGCCGGGCCGTCTCCTGCCGGCCGGACGACCATTGCGCGACCCGGCTTGCCGACCACCTCTCTTTCGAGATCGCCTGTTATTTGTAGATCGACTTGGCGAGATCGAACATCGGGTTGATGCGCGTGAAGTCCTCGTCCACCAGCGGCGTGACATTCGCCAGCGCCTCCGCTTCCGGCGACAGCTTCTCGCTGAGCTGTTTCACCGTGATGCCGTGCGAGGTCTTTGCATAGACGAGCTGTGCTTCGTCGGAGAGATAGAAATCCGCCATCAGCCGCGCGGCATTCGGGTTCGGCGCGTGCTTCAGCAGCGGCGCGCCGTAGGAGCCGTAGGTCACGCCTTCCTTCGGGATCACGTAGCGCACAGGCAGCCCCTTCAACTGCTCGTATTGCGACAGGATCAGCGGAATGTAGATCGCGAATTCGCCGCGGGCGACACGGCGGATCGCCTCCTGATAGTCGCGGCTGAAGACGAGGCCCTGCTGCGACAGCTTCTCGTGAAACTCCTTGCCGAATTTGTCAGTGGTCATGTGGAACATCACGCGGCCGCCGCCGGACGCGCGCGGGTCGTCGCTCAGGATCTTGCCTTTCCATTTGGGGTCCAGCAGGTCGGCCCAGCTTTTCGGCTCCTCGCCTTCCTTCACCAGTCGCGTGTTGACCAGAAAGCCGTAATTGATGGTGAAGATCGGCGCATAGCTGTCGTTGGCGCGCTTGGCGAACTCCGGCTTCAGGTTGGCGATGTTCGGCAGCCCGCCATGGGGCTGCGTGAACTGCTGGTCCTTCGGACCGGATTCGATGTTGGAGATGGCGGTGTGCCAGACATCGGCGATGTAGCGGCCCGCCGCCTGCTCGGTGCGCACGCGCTCGCGCAGCTCGGTGCCGCGCGCCATCAGGATATCGACCTTGATGCCGTACTTCTTCTCGAACGCCCGGTTGATGGCCTGATGGGTGTCCGGCGAAACATAGGCCGAATACACCACGACGCGGCCTTCCTTCTTCGCTGCGGCAACGACGCCGTCCCAGTCCTTCGGCTTGTCCTGCGCCGCTGCGCCGGTCGCGAATGCAGCAAGCAGCAGCCCGAGAATGGATACGGAGCGGCGCGTCGCGCGCGGCAGCGGCAGATGGGACATGAGCGTTTTCTCCGGTATGGTCCTGGTTGTTGCGGAGCATGCTAGAGCCTTTTCGGCCGTGATGGAATCAAAGCCGAAGCCCCAGATTTTATTTTGATGGGTTTTCCGGATGTGAAGCGGGGCCCGCTTCGCCCGAAACCGCTATAGTGGATGCGCCGCAGGTGCGAGAATCTATGTGCGGATCGCCGCACTCTGTCGTCCGCGCCGCCGCCACCGATCGTCGCAGCGGCGGGTTGCGGCTGGTCCGGCGCGATTTGCCGTTGCAGACTTACCGCCGCAACAGACAGGGACAGCAACAGGGACAGGGACGTTGACCGAGGCAGGCTCGCCGTTCTGGCGCTTCTCACTGGAATTTTACCGGCGGCCCGGCGTGGCGGAAGCCTGCCTCGCCCTTCAGGACGAAGCGGGCGTCGATGTGAACCTGCTGCTATTCCTGCTGTGGCAGGCGAGCCTCGGCCGGCGCTGGTCGGAGTGGGATGTCGCTTCCCTCGATGGCGTGGTGAGGCCCTGGCGGGAGATGGCCGTGCTGCCGCTCCGCGCCGTCCGGCGGGCCTTGAAGACGCCGCCGGCGGTGCCCGGAGCGGCGCAGGCCGAACGGTTCCGCGACCGCGTCAAGGCCGTGGAGCTGGAGGCCGAGCGGCTCCAGCAGGAGGCGCTGTACGGCTGGGCGGAGGCGCGGGACAGCGCCGGGCCGGTCGGCCAGTGGCCGATTTCCCCGCTGGAGGAGATTGGCCGCGACAATATCGCCGCTTATCAGGCTGTTAACCCTTATGCTTTTCCCTCCGAGGCGGTGGAGGCGGTTCTGACAGCGCTCCAAGCGTCGTAGAAATGCAACACTGCGGGTGCTTCCCGGGATCGCGCCAGTTTCGGCGAAATGCCGCCTCAGATGCGCCTTGATCGCAGCCGAAGTGTCCGTCAAGACCGATAGTTCAGGTGTGGGGATTGAAATATGGCGTTGCGCGCTGTCACTGCGCTGACCTTGCTGGCTGTCGCCGGAACCGCCGGTTCCGCGCTCGCACAGGGCTATCCGCCCTATCGGCCGAACCTGCCAGCCACTGTCGTGAACGATGAGCGGGATTCCCGCGCCGGTATTTCAGAGGCCTACACCCTGCCGCCGGCTGGCCTGCCCACCGACCGCGGCGGCATGCAGCAGACCGGCTATTCGGGGGATTCGCGTGATCCGCGTCTGGCAGCTCCTCAGAGCCTCGCCGCCCCGCAGGGGCAAGGTTATGGGCAAGGCGGCTATGGACAGGGCGCGCCGGCCGCCGGCTTCATCTATCCGGACGATCCTGCCACCCGCACGGATTCATCCCGTCAGGATGCGATCCTGCGCGAGGCCATGCGCCAGCGTGAGGCCGCGCGTTACGGCGCCGCACCTGCGAGCCCTGCCGGACAGGACCCCCGCATGATGCAGCAGCAGCCGGCCCAGCAGCAGCCGGGTCCGGACGGGATGCGCCCGCCGGGCGCCGTGGGCTCCAGTCCGGCCGGCCAGCAGGGCTACGGCCAGCAGGGCTACGGACAGGGCGCGCCAGCCGCCGGGCCGATCGCGGGCCTGCCGCCGGAAGATCAGCCGGAGGTCGGCGAGATCAAGGAATTGCCGCCGCATCTCAAGCGCCAGCTCGTCGATTACCAGACCAAGGAGCCGGCCGGCACCATCGTCATCGACACCCAGAACACCTACCTCTATCTGGTGCTGGGCGACGGCAAGGCGATGCGCTACGGCATCGGCGTCGGCCGCGAGGGCTTCACCTGGTCCGGCAGCGAGCGCGTCTCGCGCATGGCCGAGTGGCCGGACTGGCGGCCGCCGTCCGAGATGATCGACCGTCAGCCCTATCTGCCGCGCTTCATGGCTGGCGGTCCGGGCAACCCGATGGGCGCCCGCGCGCTCTATCTCGGTCAGACGCTCTACCGCATCCACGGCACCAACCAGCCCTCCACCATCGGCACCTTCGTGTCCTCGGGCTGCGTCCGCCTCGTGAACAACGATGTCGAGGACCTCTACAGCCGGGTGAAAGTCGGCGCCAAGGTCGTGGTGCTGCCGGGCTCGGCACCCGCCACCGCCGCCAGTTCGCCGGTCAGCATCGCGCCGGTCGCAGTGCGCTGATTTCCGGTGCTGATGATGTGAAAAGCTCCGGTTCGCGCCGGGGCTTTTTCTTTGTCCGGACGACGGAAACGGTGCGGGGCACGCCCCGCGCCTTGCCGTAACAGGTTTGGAGGGCTACATCAGCGGCAACTTGTCCGACCCTTTTACAGCAGGATCACGCGCCGGATGGCCCGCCAGTTCATCTATCACATGCAGGGCCTGACCAAGGCCTATCCGACCCGCAAGGTCCTCGACAACGTCCATCTGCAATTCTACCCGGACGCCAAGATCGGCGTGCTCGGCGTCAACGGCGCGGGCAAATCCACGCTGCTCAAGATCATGGCCGGCATCGACACCGAATATTCGGGCGAAGCCTGGGTCGCGGATGGCGCGCGGGTCGGCTATCTCGAACAGGAGCCGCAGCTCGACGCCACCAAGACCGTGCGCGAAAATGTCATGGACGGCGTCGCCGCGCAGAAGGCCATCCTCGACCGCTACAACGAAATCGCCGCGAATTATTCGGATGATGTCGCGGACGAGATGACGAATCTCCAGGACGAGATCGAGGCCAAGGGCCTGTGGGATCTCGATTCCAAGGTCGATCAGGCGATGGACGCGCTGCGCTGCCCGCCGGACGATGCGGACGTCACCAAGCTCTCCGGCGGCGAGCGCCGCCGCGTCGCATTGTGCCGCCTGCTGCTGGAGCAGCCCGAGCTGCTGCTGCTGGACGAGCCGACCAACCATCTCGACGCGGAAAGCGTGCACTGGCTGGAAGGCCATCTGCGCGACTATCCCGGCGCGATCCTGATCGTGACCCATGACCGCTACTTCCTCGACAACGTCACGGGGTGGATCCTCGAACTCGACCGCGGCCGCGGCATCCCCTACGAGGGCAACTATTCGTCCTGGCTCGAACAGAAGCAGAAGCGTCTCGCCCAGGAGGGCCGTGAGGAAGAGGCCAAGCAGCGCACGCTCGCCCGCGAGCAGGAGTGGATCGCGTCCTCGCCGCGCGCCCGTCAGGCCAAGTCCAAGGCGCGCTACCAGCGCTATGAGGACCTCGTGAAGCAGGCGGCGGAAAAGACCGCCTCCACCGCGCAGATCGTCATCCCGGTGGCGGAACGGCTCGGCAGCAACGTCATCGACTTCGACGGGCTGACCAAGTCCTTCGGCGACCGGCTGCTGATCGACAATCTCACCTTCAAGCTGCCGCCGGGCGGCATCGTCGGCGTCATCGGCCCGAACGGAGCCGGCAAGACCACGCTGTTCCGCATGATCACCGGGCAGGAGAAGCCCGACGCCGGGACCATCACCATCGGCGAGACCGTGCAACTCGGCTATGTCGATCAGTCCCGCGACGATCTCGACCCCAACAAGACCGTCTGGGAGGAAGTGTCGGACGGGCTCGACCTCATCCTGCTCGGCAAGAAGGAGGTGAATTCGCGCGCCTATTGCTCGAATTTCAACTTCAAGGGCGGCGACCAGCAGAAGAAGGTCGGCGCGCTGTCGGGCGGTGAGCGCAACCGCGTGCATCTCGCCAAGATGCTGCGCTCCGGCGCCAACGTGCTGCTGCTCGACGAGCCGACCAACGACCTCGATGTCGATACGTTGCGGGCGCTGGAGGAGGCGCTGGAGGATTTCGCCGGCTGCGCCGTCATCATCAGCCACGACCGCTGGTTCCTCGACCGCATCGCGACCCACATCCTCGCTTTCGAGGGCGACAGCCATGTCGAGTGGTTCGAGGGCAACTTCCAGGATTACGAGGCCGACAAGATGCGCCGGCTCGGCACCGACTCCACCATTCCGCACCGGATCAAATACAAGAAGTTCTCGCGCTGAACCGGCGCCCGGCAGGGCGCGGCATTGGGAGCCATACGAACATGGGTCGCGCAACAGCTTGGGACGCCGCGCAATATCTCAAGTTCGAGGATCAGCGCACGCGCCCGGCGCGCGACCTGCTCGCCCGCGTGCCGCTGGCCTCGGCGGCGCGCATCTTCGATCTCGGCTGCGGGCCCGGCAACTCCACCGCGCTGCTGTGGGAGCGCTATCCGGAGGCCGAGATCACCGGCGTCGATTCCTCGCCGGACATGCTGCGCCAGGCCCGCGAGCGGCTGCCGGACATCGACTTCGAGGATGCGGACCTTGCGGCCTGGACGCCGCCGGACGACGTCGATCTGCTGTTCGCCAACGCCACCTTCCAGTGGGTGCCGGACCATCTCTCCGTGCTGGCGCGGCTGCTTGAGGCGCTGCCGGATGGCGGCGTGCTCGCCGTGCAGATGCCGGACAACATGGCCGAGCCCTCGCACCGGCTGATGCGCGAGGTCGCCGCCGAGGGCGAGTGGGCGGACGATCTCGCCGCCGCGCGGGTCTCGCGCGATCTGCTGCCGCCGGTCGGCACATATTACGACCGGCTGCGGCCGCTATGTTCGAGCCTCGATCTCTGGCACACGGCCTATCAGCACCCGCTGCCAGGCGCGGAAGCCATTCTCGAATGGGTGAAGGGCACCGGCCTGCGGCCCTTCATCGACCCGCTGCCGGCCGGGCAGCGCGAGGCGTTTCTCACGGCCTATCTTGGCCGGCTTGCGGCCGCCTATCCGCCTCAGGCGGACGGGCTCTCGCTGCTGCGTTTCCCGCGCCTGTTCCTCGTTGCGGTCCGATAACCTGCTGTCCTTGGTTCACAATGCGGTGCTGCGGCCCATGCATCGGGATGCCCATTGACGCAGTGGCGGGCCGCGCGGAAATGGGGCATCCTCCGCGCAATCCACTCGGGAGGAGTTCGATGAATACGCGCATGCCCATGTCGCCGACCGGGGCCGTGGCGCTGGAACGCACGGTGTCGGACGAGGAGCGCAGGCTGCGGGTCGAACTGGCCGCCGCCTTCCGCGTCGCCCATCATCTCGGCTGGAATGTCGATACGCTGAACCATATCAGCGCGCGCATTCCCGGCACCGACGCCATCCTGATGAATCCGCTGGGTCTCGCCTGGGAGGAAGTCACGGCGTCGTCGCTGGTCGCCGTTCAATATGACGGCACGATCCTCAGCCATTCCGGCGTGCGCCTCGCGCCGGCGGGCTTCAACTTCCACAGCGGCATTCTGAAAGCGCGCGCCGATCTTGGCTGCGTGCTGCATACCCACGAGACGGCTGGTACCGTGATCGGCGCGGTGGAGTACGGCTTCGTCGCGCTGGGGCAGGGCGGCTGCCGGCTCTACGGCGAGGTCGGCACCCATGACTTCGAAGGGCTGGCGCGCGAGGCCGACGAGGTGCCGCGCATCCTGCGCGACCTCGGGCAGGGCCACACTCTCCTCATGCGCAACCACGGCCTGCTGGCGGTCGGCGCCTCGGTGCCGGAAGCCTTCGGCTGGATGCGCACGCTGATCGACGCCTGCGCGTTGCAGGAACGCGCCATGGCGACCGGCGCGAAACTGCGGCCGATCCCGGACGAGCTTCAGCGCCAGACCAAGGCCCAGATGGGCGGCGGCAAGCCGAACCTTCCGGACCACTCATGGGCCTACTGGCTGCGCGTGGCCGAGCGGCTCGATCCCTCCTTCGCGGAATGAGGCACGGCGGCCGGGCGGCGCAATCTGGCCCGTGCGCCGCCGCATCGGCGGGGGCGGCGGCGCTGCTTGCCGCCCTGTCGTTCGTGCTCGTCTCGCCCGCCGTCATGCCGGCTCGCGCTTTCGCCCAGAGCGCCGTCTCGCAAAGTGATCCCGGCTTTTTGCGCTGGCTGACCGGGCTGTGGCCGCGGGCCGAGGCCATGGGCATCACGCGGGCCACATTCGAACGCGCGACGCGGGGCCTGACGCCGGACCGCTCGCTGCCGGACCTCGTCATTCCCGGCCGGCCGGAGCCGCCCACCCGCGCCCAGCCGGAATTCGTGCAGACGCCGGCGGACTATCTGCGCGAGCGGACGCTTGCCGGCCTTGCCGCGCAGGGCCGGCGTCTCGCCACCACCCATCGCGCCACGCTGGCGCGGATCGCGCGCGACTTCGGCGTGCCGGGCGAGATCGTGCTGGCGATCTGGGGTCGGGAGACCGGCTTCGGCGCGGCGAAGCTGCCGCATAACGCGCTGCGCGTGCTGGCGACCCAGGGCTATCTCGGCCGCCGCAAGGAGATGTTCACGGCGGAATTCCTGCTCGCCCTGAAGCTGGTGCAGGAGGGCGACGTGCCGCCCGAGGCGATGCGCAGTTCATGGGCCGGGGCGATGGGCCAGACTCAATTCCTGCCGACGGACTTCTTCCGCTATGCCGTGGACTATGACGGCGACGGCCGCCGCGACATCTGGAATTCGGTGCCGGATGCGCTGGCGGCGACGGCGCGCCTGTTGCAGGGCAAGGGCTGGCGGGCCGGCGAGCCCTGGGCCATCGAAATGCGCGCGCCGGCCGATGGCGACTGTACGGAGGGCACGCCAGCGACGGTCCGCTCTGTCCGCGACTGGCTCGCGCGGGGTTATGCGCCGGCGCATCAGCGGCGGCTGCCGGCGGCGTGGATGGTGCTGGACGCCTCGCTGCTCCAGCCGGAGGGCATCTATGGCCCGGCCTTCCTCACGCTGAAGAATTACTTCGTGCTGAAGGACTATAACTTCTCCGATCTCTATGTGCTGTTCGTCGGCCATCTCGCCGACCGGATCGGGCAGGGCGACGCCGCGGCGCGTTTCGCGACGCCATGGAGCCAGAGCCGGCAACTGCGCACCGCCGAGGTGGAGGAGTTGCAGCGCGGCCTCCTCGCCCGGGGCTTCTATGCGGACAAGGTGGACGGCCGGGCCGGCATGCTGACCCGCGCCGCCCTCGGGGCTTATCAGAAGGCCAACGGCTTCAGGCTCGACTGCTGGCCGACGTCCGAGGGGTTGCGGCACATGCGTGGCGGGGGACGATAGGCAGCGGGCAGCCGCGTGGTTCCGGACTGAAAAGGCCGGCGTTGTCGCCGGCTCTTTATCGTTGCGGATCGCTCGTGAGCTTACGGGCAGAAATAGCGCGGCCGCGACCAGCGGACCGGCTCGCCATAGGCGTTGTAGGCGATCGGCCGGCGGCCCCAATAGCCGTCCGCGCAGTGGTAGGGCGCGCGCTCGTAATAATCGTCATAGACCACATAGCCGGGGGCGGGCCGGTAATAGACCGGCGGGGCCGCATAAACCGGTGCCGGTGCGCCATAGACCGGGCCGGAGCCGGCGATGGCGCCGCCGATCAGCGCACCGGCGGCGAGGCCGCCGAGAATGCCGGCGGCGACAGCGCCGCCATTGTGCCGGCGCTGGGCGCTGGCGTCGGTGGCGGAAGCTGCGAGAATCACCGCGACGCCCGCCGCTGCCGTCAGGGCCGTGAGGGATCGTTTCATCCTGTGCTCCTGAGCGCGGGTGCCATCCCGCGCAAACTGAAGAAAACTGCCGAACGAAGTTCCCGAACGAAGCCGTTTCGGGCGCATGCTGGCGAAGGCGGGATATCCGTCGCCAGAGCCGCCCGTTGCCGACGGCATCCACAAACTACATTGTGCCAATATGTCCGAAACATGGTTCGGCCCTGCGCTACGCCCGGCGATGCAGATAAAAATGCAGCCGGATCGCCCGGACTGAACGCCTATTCAGGGAAACGTGCCGGCTGCCTGCCGAACGGGCCCCGGGGGGCAGCCGGCCCGACACGGCGACCCGTCTGGGTGATGTCCCGCCGGGCGGACTGTCCGGTCGGGAAAGCGATTTTCACGATGTCAAACAGCGCAGCTCGACATAAGAATATAATCTTATAGGAATTTTGTCAAGATGTTTCGGGAAATGCCGGAACCGCAACCGGACCGCCCGTCCGGCCGGGTTCAGCCGACCGCCGAAACCGCGAACGCCGCGGCTTGAGGGCCACGGCGTCCGGAAACAGCAGGAATGGATGGCGGCTCAGGCGGTGAAGGCGCGCCGGCTGGACAACACGACCGCGCGCGCGCCGACGGAGACCCGCTCATACAGATCGATGATGTCGTGGTTCAGGAAGCGCACGCAGCCGGACGAGACCATGGTGCCGATGGTATAAGGCTCGTTGGTGCCGTGCAGGCGATAGTAGGTGTCCTGGCCGCCGCGATAGAGATAGAGCGCGCGGGCGCCGAGCGGGTTGGTGATGCCGCCGGGCATGCCGCCGGCCCAGGGGCCGTAGCGCTGCGGCTCGCGCCGGATCATGTTCGGGGTGGGCGTCCAGCCGGGCCAGGCAGCCTTGCGGGCAATATTGGCGTCGCCGCGGAAGTTGAACGCCTCGGTCCGGCCGACGCCGACGCCGTAGCGCATCGCCCGGCCGCTGCCCATCACGAAATAGGCGAACCGCTCATAAGGGTCCACGACCACCGTGCCGGGGGCATAGCGGCCTGTGAAGGCCACCTGCCGGCGCAGGAACTGGTTGTCGATGGCGCTGAGGTCCAGCGCGGGGATCACGACACTGCCGTCGCGGATCTCGCCATACATCGCCGCGTAGGTGGGATCGAACAGGGAAGGCAGACCGCCGCCGCTCCCCGTGGTGTTGCAGCCGGCCAGCAGGGCCGGGGCCCCCAGCAGGAACGTACGTCTCGCAATCTTCATGGAATGTCGCCGCCACGGAATGGAGAATCACATCGCGGCGCAGCCGCAACACTGTGTAGCTACAACGGGGCAGGCCGGCACCTCAAGACACGGTGAGCACGATTTTGCCGAAGTGTGGCCGGAATGCCGTGGCCCCGCATGGGCTGCGGCGTTTCGTCAGGGTTAGGCCAAGCGGATCGTTGCTGATAGCGGTGCCATAGAGGTGCCCTGGCGGGCTGCCTGTCTTTCAGGCCGTCGTGAAGGTTGCCGCGACCCCGGCCGCCTGACGGCCGGGAGCGACAGCCGGAAGCTGAAAGCCGGAGCCGGATATACGGCCCGGAAGCCGAATGTGGACGCCAAAGATGGAACTCCGGCGTGGAACCGGGGCGGGATGCCGCAGTTGAAAGGTAATCAGTTCACGTTTCCGCTGTCGTTCCGTCAGGAGGCTTTCATGAATGTTCCATCCCGGTTTCGCTCTCTCCCCGTGGCGGTGGCCGCGCTGGGCGGGCTTGCGCTCGCGACCTTCGCGCAGGTTCCGGCGGAGGCCGCCAGCGGCCGCATCGCCTTCCAGGTGGTGAAGGGCGGATGGTTCATCGGCGGTTCCGGCGGCAGCGGCACGCTGACCTTTCGCGGCCGTAACTATCCGATCACCATCGGCGGGCTGAGCGCGGGCCTCGTCTTCGGCGCGTCGCAGACGAACTTTCGCGGTACCGTGAGCAACATCCGCCGCCCGTCCGACGTCGCCGGCGTCTATGCCGCGGTCGGCGCCGGCGGCGCCCTGGGCGCGGGCGCGCAGGTGATTACGCTGCGCAACGAGAAGGGCGCGATCCTGAATCTCACCGGCCGCCAAGTCGGCCTTCAGGTGAACATGGATTTCAGTGGTCTTGCGATCTCCATGCGGTGAGCGGTCCGCCATCGCAGCTTCTGGAGCGGGAGGCCCATGCCTCCCGTTCTTTTTTCGCGCAGCGATGACCGATTTTTAGGATCAAGGTCTCGCCATCAGTCGTCGCAGCGGAGGCCGAAATGTTTCATGAGTTGGGCCCGCCCCCGGGCGGCTCCGACCTGAGGATCGCGCACGCGGTGAAATTGCCCTGCATTCGGCCGTCCTGAAGATAAGTCCAATCGACAATCTCGCGCCGTGCGAAGCTGATGGTCGAATGCAGCTTGACGGACCGCACCATGCGCGGCGTCTTGTTAAGACGACCACGGAAGCCGCGCCCCGACTTTGTGAAGGGCCGGACCCAGAAATATTCCACCCCGCCGCCCTCGCGCACGACGCAAAACAGGGAAGTTGTTCTGGGCCGTTCCAGCCGCTCCGGCCGTAGCCGGAGCGACGTTGCGCTCATAAAGCAGGAGTCACAGCGCGTGGTTGCCGTGCTTCACCTTCTCCGCATCGACATAGACCTGCTCGCCCATCGCGCGGAATTTCGCTGACATCTCCGCCATGCCAGCTTCCACTTCGGCCGTATCAGTCCCCGCAATCGCGCGCTTGTCGGGATCGTTGAGCGTCGCCGCATAGTCGCGCACGTCCTGTGTGATTTTCATCGAGCAGAATTTCGGGCCGCACATGGAGCAGAAATGCGCGACCTTGTGCGCCTCTTTCGGCAGCGTCTCGTCGTGGAAGCAGCGCGCGGTGTCTGGATCGAGGCCGATATTGAACTGGTCCTCCCAGCGGAATTCGAACCGCGCCTTGGATAGCGCATCGTCGCGAAGCTGCGCGGCCGGGTGGCCCTTGCCGAGATCGGCCGCATGGGCCGCGATCTTGTAGGTGACGACGCCGGTCTTGACGTCGTCGCGGTTCGGCAGGCCGAGATGCTCCTTCGGCGTGACGTAACAGAGCATGGCGCAGCCGAACCAGCCGATCATCGCCGCGCCGATGCCGGAGGTGATGTGGTCATAGCCCGGCGCGATGTCGGTGGTCAGCGGACCGAGGGTGTAGAACGGGGCCTCGCCGCATTCCTTGAGCTGCTTATCCATGTTGACCTTGATCTTGTGGATCGGCACATGGCCCGGCCCCTCGATCATCACCTGGCAGCCCTTGTCCCACGCCACTTTCGTGAGTTCGCCCAGCGTCTCCAGCTCGGCGAATTGCGCACGGTCGTTCGCGTCATAGATCGAACCCGGCCGCAGCCCGTCGCCGAGCGAGAAGGAGACGTCGTATCGGCGCATGAGGTCGCAGATCTCATCGAAGCGCTCGTAGAGGAAGCTTTCCTTGTGATGCGCGAGGCACCACTTCGCCATGATCGAGCCGCCGCGCGAGACGATGCCGGTCATGCGGTTCGCGGTCAGCGGCACATAGGCGAGGCGCACGCCGGCATGGATGGTGAAATAGTCCACGCCCTGTTCGCATTGCTCGATCAGCGTGTCCTTGTAGCATTCCCAGTCCAGCTTCACCGGGTCGCCCTTCACCTTCTCCAGCGCCTGATAGATCGGCACGGTGCCGATCGGCACCGGCGCGTTGCGGATGATCCATTCGCGGGTGGTGTGGATGTTGCGGCCGGTGGAGAGATCCATCACCGTATCCGCGCCCCAGCGGATCGCCCATACCATCTTCTCGATCTCCTCCTCCACCGACGAGGTGACGGCGGAGTTGCCGATATTGGCGTTGATCTTGGTGAGGAAGTTGCGGCCGATGATCATCGGCTCCAGTTCGGGATGGTTGATGTTGGACGGAATGATCGCGCGGCCGCGCGCGACCTCGTCGCGCACGAACTCCGGCGTCACGAAAGCCGGCACGGAGGCGCCGAAGCTTTCGCCGTCCTCCAATGCAGCTTCGGCGCGGTCAAGCTGCTGCCTGCGGCCGAGATTCTCGCGCGCCGCGACATAGATCATCTCCTTGGTGAGGACGCCGGCACGGGCCCATTCGTATTGGGTCAGCGGCTTGCCGGCCTCGCAGCGCAGCGGTCGATGCGCGAGCGGAAATTCCCGCGCGGCATGGGTCTCGCCGACATTGCCGTTGTCTTCCGGCTTCACGGCGCGGCCTTCATAGTCCGCAACGCCGCCGCGTTCGCGGACCCATGCGGTGCGCACGCGCGGCAGACCCTTCTCGACATCGATGGTCGCATCCGGGTCGGTATAAGGCCCGGATGTGTCATAGACCGGCAGCGGCGGCTCGCCGCCGCTCAGGGCGATCTCG
>DATMEW010000148.1:0-43271 GCA_035556495.1 Xanthobacteraceae bacterium
CCGCAGCAGGCCCGGCCGCACGAGCGGGCGGATGCGCTCGTGGATCAGGCGGTTGAAGGCGTTGAAGTGCAGATGATGATCCTTCCCCTTCGGCTCGACCATATAACGCTCGTCCGCGACACCGTCGCGGAGCAGATCGTCAAACAGATCGATGACGGGGATGCCGCTGTCACGGCATGCCTCCCTCAGCCGGGCGTTGAACTGCCGATGGATGTCGGTGCGTTCGCGCAAACTCGGGAAGTCGAAGGTCTTCACCTGTTCGGTGAGGAAGGTGAGATCGGCATCGGTGTTGATCCTCACGATACGGCCGTTGATATATCCGGCCCGGATGGTCTCGTCGTAGAGGCACGGTGGAAAGATCACCGCCGCATGGACCTTCAGCTTCCGATAGCGGCCGATCTCGACAAGAAAGGCGACATAGCGCGCGACGGTCTCCGCGATGAACTGCGTGACCCGCTCCGCGGAGTGGGGCAGCCCGTCCTGGATCAGCTTGTAGTAATAGACGAACTCGACATCGACCTGCCCAAAGCAGAAGATCGCCGGGATTGGCGCGGCGAGTCTCCTGTCCAACCCTTCGATGGCGGACTTCACCATGGCGCCATAACCGCTGCGCGACTGCGGATTGACCAGTCCCCGCGCGGAGGCGCCAAGACAGGCAAACCAGACGGGCAACAGATCGCGTGTCGCCATCCATGGCAACGTATAGGCGAACGAATGGCTATCCCCGACAACGAGATAGGGACTAAACCCAAACTGTGAAAACGCGAGAACCGACTGGATCTGGATCAGGTTCTCAGCTTCAACCGCCGCTGGCGGCTGATAATATTTTTTCTCAAGGGCATTCGCGACGACCGATCTCACGACATGGCGGTGCAGGCCTCGTGGCAGCGCGGGCTTCGATCGCGCGAAAGCAATCGCGCGCTCGCGGTCGATATCAAAGCTCAGGATGCGGCCTTCTTCCAGACCGTAAGTGAGCCAGTGGTCGAGATTCGCATCGAGGCTCTCGCCCAGGGGCGCGAGGTCGGGATTCTTCCTGCGATAATCGGCAAGATTGAAATCCAGCCCGGCGAGCACATCCGCGAGCGCAGGCACGAGTTCATTCACGGGTGCAGATTCCGGCAACTGTAAAGCGAGGCGGTGACCCCCGGTTGTACCGGAGCCGCCCGCCCCCCTCAAGAAGCGGCAGCCTTCGCCCTTTGCCCTCGCGGATCAATCCGCTGCCAGCTTCCGCTCCCAGGCCAGCGCATGGGCCACGATGGTGGCGAGGTCGTCATATTGCGGCTGCCAGCCCAGCACCTCCCGCACTTTCACGGAAGCCGCCACGATCTGCGCCGGGTCGCCCGGCCGCCGGGGCGAGAGTTTCACGGGGAAATCGACGCCGGAGACGCGCTTCACGGTCTCGATCACCTCCAGCACCGAGAAGCCATGGCCATAGCCGCAATTCAGGGTGACGCAATCGCCGCCCCGCTCCAGATGGCCGAGCACGTCGGCATGGGCCCGAGCGAGATCGGAGACATGGATATAGTCGCGCACGCATGTGCCGTCCGGCGTCGGATAGTCCGTGCCGAACACCTCCATTCCGGCGCGCCGGCCGAGCGCCGCCTGCACGGCGACCTTGATGAGATGCGTTGCCGCCGGGGTGGACTGGCCCGTGCGCTGGGCGGGATCGGCGCCGGCCACGTTGAAGTAACGCAGCGCCGCATAGCGCAGGCCATGGGCGGCGGCGACATCGGCCAGCATCATTTCCGTCATCAGCTTGGAGCGGCCATAGGGCGAGAGCGGCGCCGTCGGCGTCGTTTCCGTCACCGGCAGTTCCGCCGGATCGCCATAGACGGCGGCCGTGGAGCTGAAGATGAAATGCTTGACCCCCGCCGCCACCGCCGCCGCGATCAGCGTGCGGGAATGCGCCGTGTTGTTGAAGTAATATTTGAGCGGATCGGCCACGGATTCAGGCACGATGATCGAGCCGGCGAAATGGACGATCGCTTCGACGCCATGCTCGTTCAGCAGGCGGGACACCGCCGCCTCGTCCCCGATATCGCCGACGACGAGAGTTGCGGCGGCCGGCAATGCGGCGCGCGAGCCGGTCGAGAGATTGTCGAGCACGACCACGCGGCGGCCGGCATCGACCAGCGCATGGGCCGTATGGCTGCCGATGTAACCCGCCCCGCCCGTCACCAGAATCGTCATGGGTCGCCCGCTTCGCGTTGTGCTGGAACCCATTATGGCAGCCACCATTGCAGGCCGGTTAAGGTCGTCGCAGAAAGCTGGGGGTATCGCCGGCTTCCGCTCCCGGCAACCCGGCCGGGCGCCGGAAGCTTGCACCGGAATGCGGCCCTTTGCCGCCGCGGTCACGGCTGTGGCGGACATCCGCCTCGGACGGAGCGGGCGGGCGCATGCGCCACTCCGAAGGAGACCCGGAAAGCCAAGGCCCGGCCCCGCAAGGGGCCGGGCCTGCTGAAACCGTCAGACAATCAGCGATGCGCGGGATCAATTCTTGGGAATTTTGGCGATCCGCACGAATTCCTCCCACTCGTCCACGCTCTTGCGCAGGCGATCCTGGGTGTCCTTCGGCGAGGAGATGAGAATGTCCGCCCCGATGGATTTGTGGAAGTCCACAGTGGCCGGATCGCTCAGGACCTTCGCGAACACCGCGTTCCATTCGTTGACGATCGGCTCCGGCGTGCCGGCGGCGACAAAGGCGCCCCACCAGCCGAGCTGGTCCATCTCGACGCCCTGCTCCTTCATGGTCGGAATCTCCGGCGCCGCCTTCATGCGTTCCGCGGAGGACACCGCCAGCACCCGCACGCGGCCGTTGCGCTGTTGGGCAAATGAGAAGGCAGCATTGTCGGTCGAGAACGCCACGTTGCCGCCCAGCATGTCGTTCATCGCATCCTGACCCGTGCGGTAACTCACCTCGACGGTCTCAAGGCCGGCGCGCTGCTTGTAGATCTCGCCCATCACCTTGCCGGAGGTGGAGCTGGAAGCGTAGCTCGCCTTGGCGCCCTGCGCTTTCAGATGCGCGGTCAGTTCCTGCACGGTCTTGAACGGGCTCTTGGCGTCCACCGTCAGCACGAAAGGCGCGGTGCTGATGCTGGCCACGGCCTGCAACGAGGTGCGCACGTCGAACGGCGGCTTGGCCAGCAGGTGCATGTTGCCGGCGGTGGCCGTGCCGGAATGGACATAGACGGTGGCGCCGTCCGGCTTGGAGCGGACCACATGCTCGGCGGCGATGTTGCCGGCAGCGCCGGGCTTGTTCTCCACCACGACGGTCATGCCGGTTGCGGCCGCAACCTTCTCGGCCAGATAGCGCACCTGAACGTCAGCGCCGCTGCCCGGCGGGAAAGCGCAGATGAAACTGACCTGCCGGCCTTTCGTCAGGACACTCTGCGCGGATGCGTCGGCGGACAGGAAACAGGCGGCAATGCCCGTGGTAAGAGCCACCGCTATCGCGGCGCGACGTGTGAAATCCGGTCGTGAGACCACTTGAAATCCTCCCTGGAAGAAGGGATGGGCAGGATACCCCTTTTTGGCGATCGCCCATCCGCCCGGAACGCTAGCGCAGCGACCCCGCGCAGGGCCAGTATGCATGCAACTGTCTTCTGCGGCAGCTTGTCGCATATCGGTCTCGCATCGGACCGCCGCGCAAATCCGCTCCGGCGCGCCGCCGGGGAAGCGCCGCGCCGCTTCGATTGCCCGCACCGGTGGGCAAGGTTAGTGTTCCGCACAACCTGGAAAGATCGGGTTCGGGAATCAGGTGCAGGAATCAGGTGAATGGCAAGAATTGATGCGGCTGGGCTGCGAATCACAAGAAAATTGCATGATTTCGTGGAGAAGGAAGCGCTGCCGGGTCTGTCCGTCACCCCGGATGCATTCTGGACCGGATTTGCCGGCATTGTCGCGGAGATCGCCCCGAAAATCGGCGACGCGCTGAAACTGCGCGACGACATCCAAGCCCGGATCGACGCCTGGCACACCGCGCGCAAGGGCCAGCCCCATGACGCAGCCGCCTATCGCGCCTTTCTGGAGGAGATCGGCTATCTCCTGCCGGAGCCGGCGGACTTCTCCATCACGACGGAGAATGTGGACGATGAGATCGCCCGTATCGCCGGGCCCCAGCTCGTGGTGCCGACCTCCAATGCGCGCTACGCCCTGAACGCCGTCAACGCCCGCTGGGGCAGCCTCTATGATGCGCTTTACGGCACGGACGCCATTTCCGAGACCGGCGAGCTTGCCCGCGGCAAGGGCTATAACGCCGCGCGCGGCGCCGCCGTCATCGCCCGTGCCCGCAATGTGCTGGACCAAGCCGCCCCGCTCGCCGGCGGCAGCCATGCCGACGCCACCGCCTATGCGGTTGTCGAAGGCCGCCTGCTCGTGACCCTTTCCGGGGGCGGCACCACCTCGCTCGAAACGGCGGAGGCGTTCGCCGGCTATCGCGGCGAGGCCGCCGCGCCGTCCGCCATCCTGCTGCGCAACAACGGCCTGCATCTGGAAATCGTCATCGACCGCGCCCATGCGATCGGCAAAACCGACGCCGCCGGCATCGCCGATGTCCTGATGGAATCCGCCATTAGCACCATCATGGATATGGAGGACAGCGTCGCGGCGGTGGATGCCGAGGACAAGGTCGCGATCTATCGCAACTGGCTCGGCATCATGAAGGGCACCCTCACCGCCAGCTTCGCCAAGGACGGCGCAACGGTCGAACGCCGCCTGAACGCGGACCGCGACTACACCGGCGCGGACGGCAAGCGGCTGACGCTGCCCGGCCGCAGCCTGATGCTGATCCGCAATGTCGGCCATCACATGTATACCGACGCGGTGACGGACGCCGCCGGCAAGGAGATTCCCGAAGGCATCCTGGATGCAGCCGTCAGCGTGCTGATCGCCATGCACGACCTCAGTGGCAAGGGCAGCATCCGCAACAGCCGCGCCGGCTCGGTCTATATCGTCAAGCCGAAGATGCACGGGCCCGACGAGGTGAAGCTCACGGGCGCGCTGTTCGCGAAGGTGGAGGACCTGCTCGGCCTGCCGCGCAACACCATTAAGATGGGCATCATGGACGAGGAGCGGCGCACCACCGTCAACCTCAAGGCGTGTATCGAGGCGGCGAAGGAGCGCGTCGTCTTCATCAACACCGGCTTTCTCGACCGCACCGGCGACGAGATCCACACTTCCATCGAGGCCGGGCCGATGGTGCGCAAGAACGACATGCGCGGCCTGCCCTGGATCAAGGCGTATGAGGACTGGAACGTCGATATCGGCCTTGCCTGCGGCCTGCCCGGCCGCGCGCAGATCGGCAAGGGCATGTGGGCCGCGCCGGACCGGATGGCGGATATGCTGGACCAGAAGGTCGGCCATCCGAAATCCGGGGCCAACACCGCATGGGTACCCTCGCCCACGGCGGCGACGCTCCATGCGCTGCACTATCATCAGGTCGATGTCGCCGCGCGGCAGAAGGAACTGAGAAGCCGGCCGCGCGCGAAGCTGGACGACATTCTGTCGATCCCGGTATCGCAGTCGAACTGGCCGCCGGACGCCGTGCAGCAGGAGCTGGACAACAACGCGCAAGGCATCCTCGGCTATGTCGTGCGCTGGATCGACCAGGGCGTCGGCTGCTCCAAAGTGCCGGACATCCACGACGTCGGCCTGATGGAGGACCGCGCCACGCTGCGCATCTCCAGCCAGCACATCGCCAACTGGCTGTTGCAGGGCATCGTCACCGAGGATCAGGTGATGGAGACGATGAAGCGCATGGCCGCCGTGGTGGACCGCCAGAACGAAGGCGATGCGCTCTACCGGCCGATGGCCCCTAGCTTCGACGGCGTCGCCTTCAAGGCGGCGTGCGACCTCGTGTTCAAGGGCCGCGAACAGCCGAACGGCTATACCGAATGGATTCTCCATGCCCGCCGGCGTGAGGCCAAGGCGGCGGGATAAGGGGCGGGCCTTATACGTATAAGACGGCGGGCCAGCCCTGACCCGCACGGAACTGAAAAGCCCGGCTGGTTATCCCGCGCCGGGCTTTTCATGGCGGGTTTTCGGTTCGCGCAGCGAGCGGATATCCGCGCTGGAGCGGACCGTCACTCCTGCTCCAGCATGGTCGCGATGGCGGCGATGCTGTTGCGGGTATAATTCGGCAGGCCGGCGCTGATGGACTTGCCTTCGTTGAAAGTGCTCTTGCCCATCAGCACCTGCGCCGGCACGAGATTGCGCAGGATCGGCACCTTCTGATACTGCCGCTGCCGCTCCAGCACGCTGGCCTTGATCGCCAGCGTCATGAAGGCCGTCACGACCGAGGCGTCCGGCTTGTCCGGATGCGGTTGCAGCACCGCCAGCACCTTGCCGAACTGCAACACCTGATTGACGTAGAAAATGCTCTGCTGGACGCCGGACACAGCCGGCATGTCGAGCTTCAACAGCTTCTGGATGCCGTGTCCGTTGAGATCGTCGGGATCAAGCACGCGCAATTCGCTCTGGAAGTCCAGATGGTCCGGAATCTTCCGCGCGCTGTCGGTCAGGTTGTTGGCCAGGCGGATGCCCATCGGCAGCCGGCCTTCGAGCTGATAGCGCGACTGGATGCAGAGCATCTTCGGCCCGCCTTCCATCACCTCGCACCAGGGCCGCACGGGATTGCGGATATAGGTTCCTCCGGACGGGCCGAACGCGCCGGTCTGCGCCCGCGTGATGGTTTTGTGGGTGATGGCCGGATCGATCTTTTCCATGAAGGCCAGCGTGGCGAAGCGGCCGAGATCGATGGCCGAAGGCGGGCGCGGGATCATGAAGCGCGCCTCGACCACATACATATAGGGATTGTCGCGCGCCGCCTTCTTCGCGGCGGCATCCGGCGAAGGATCGCCATAGCCCTCGTGGATGTTCAGCCAGCTTTTTTCCTCGGGCCGCTCCCGCGCCCAGGCGTCGAAACGCATCAGGCCGGTCTGGTCGGCCAGCGGGTCCTCGCGATGATCGCTGATCACGACCATGCGCGGTGTCAGTGCGGATGGCGCGACGGCGACGGCGGACGGCGCTTCTTTCACGCTGAACGGCTCCGCTGCGAATGCCGGCGGCACGCCAGCGAGAGCCAAGCTCACAAGACTGATGCCAACGAGACTCAAGCTAACGAGACTCTTGCCAACGAGACTCTTGCCGGACGCAAGGA
Organism: Xanthobacteraceae bacterium; assembly: GCA_035556495.1. Lineage (GTDB taxonomy): Bacteria > Pseudomonadota > Alphaproteobacteria > Rhizobiales > Xanthobacteraceae > CANKHJ01. Next base: position 7,157 of record DATMEW010000148.1, read on the forward strand.
GAAACGAAGCGACAACCTTCTGAATCATGCTCGGCCTGCCTCAGCGATAATAGGGCGGGTAGGAGCGGTTGGACCAGAATGTGTCCGGCTCCGCCCGGTAGACCCGGCCGCGCGCGTCATAGCGCTCGCCATAGGCCGGCGCCTGCGGATAGGCCCGGCTCTGGCTGTAAGGCTGCACCCGCTGATAGACCGGTGGCGGGCTCGTATAGCCGCGGCGCATGATGGGCCGGCCATAGCGGTCCAGCAACTCGGGCTCGGCCTGCCGCTGCTGTTGCTGCGGGGGCGGCCCGCTCGGCTGCACGCCGACGCCATATTCCCACTGATAGCTCTGCTGCGGCTCGCGCGCCTGCGGCTGCTGATATTGCGGCGCGATCTCGTCGTAGTAGCCGTCATCGTCCGGCGCGCCATAGGCTGGATAGCTGGCCTCGCGCGAATAGAGCCGGTCGTGCTGCGCCACACGGCCGCTGCTGTCGGTCTTGAGATATTCGATGAAAGCGCCCGGCGTGCCGGCATGGAGCTGCGCGCCGCTGCGCGGATCGATCGGCATCGCCACCAGCATTTTCTGCGCTTCCGGCGAGGGACCATTCAGCCGCGCGCGCGGCTTGTGATACGCCCAGGCCGCCTGCACGATGTCCTGAAAGATCGGAATCGCCACCGTGCCGCCGGTCGCACCTCTGCCCAGCGTGCGGCGCTTGCCGTCCGCATTGTCGTAGCCGACCCAGACCGCGATGGTGACGTCGTTGGTGAAGCCGACGAACCAGGCGTCGTTCTCGTCGGCGCTGGTTCCGGTCTTGCCGGCGACGAAAGGCGAGAGCGCGGCGATGCGCGCCGCGGTGCCGCGCGCGACCACGCCCTGCATCATGCTCTTGACCTGGAAGTAGCTGGCCTTGTCCACATCCCGCAGCGCGGGCCGCGTGGTGTCGGCATGGCGATAGGTCTCGCGGCCCTCCTGCGCGATGGACTCGATCACATAAGGCGTCGGCCGCTCGCCCTCGGTCGCGATGGCGGCATAGAAGGCCGCGAGATCGACCATGCGCACCGGCTGCGCGCCGAGCACGAAGGGATAATACTTCTCGCAAGTCTTGTAGATCTGCGCCTCCACCGCCATCGCGCACAGCTTGTTGAGGCTGTCGTCGGGGCTGAACGACACGCCGCCATCCAGCAATCGCGCAGTGGCGAGATTCTTGGAATGCTCCAGCGCCTGCCGCAAGGTGATGACGCCGGACATCGAGCCGTCGTAATTCTTCGGCGACCAGTAGTCCTTCGCCTGCGCATTCACCGCGCCGCCCGGCGGCGGGAATGTCACCGGCAGGTCCTCCACCAGCGTGGTCGGCTGCATGTCGTTCGACAGCGCCGCCAGATAGACCAGCGGCTTGAGCGCGGAGCCCGGCTGACGCTGGCTCTGGGTGACGCGGTTGAGCTGGCTCAGCGGGTAAGAGAATGCGCCGGTCATCGCGAGGATGCGGCCGGTTTTGTTCTCCAGCACCAGCGCGCCGCCCTGCACCTCCGGCCGCACGCGCAGCTCGGCGCGGGCCGCGCGCTTCTTGCCGTCGCCATCGACGACATGGACCAGCACGACATCATGCTGCGATAGCTTGCGGGCGTGATCCGCCCGCCGCACCGTCAGCGGCATGCGGCGGCCGTCGCGCAGCCCCACCGTGATGCGCGACGCATTCTTGGTGATGGCCTTCTCCAGCACGATGGCCGGCGACCAGTGAACATCATAGAGCGGCATCTGCGCGCGCTGGAGCGCCTGCTGCCAGGCCGGCAGCATGGCGGAAGCCGGCGCATCATCGGCTTCGCCCGCATCGGCCGCCGCGGCGGCGGATTTGCTGTCGGCTGCCTTCTTCGCCGCCGTCTCGATCTTGGCGATGGCTTCGCTGAGATTGGCCTCCGGCCCCTTGAAGTCCGCCCGGCCGGTATTGGCCTCATAGCGGGCCAGGCCCTCCTGCAACGCCAGTTCGGCGGCGCGCTGGAGGCTCTGGTTCAGCGTGGTCCGAACCACATAGGACTGGTCGGTCAGGCTCTCCAGCTTCGCAAGGCTGCGCGCTTGCCGGCCGGCGAAATCGACGAAATGAAACGCGGTGTCGCGCCGGTTGCGTTCATAGGCGACGATGGCCGGCAGCGCCTTGCCGGCGCCGGCGGCCTCGACCGGCGCGAATTTATCCTCGACCATGCGCTCCAGCACATAGGCGAAACGCTGGCGGGCGCGGTCCGGAAAGCGGTCGGGATTGTAATAGCCCGGCCCCTTCACGAGCCCGGCGAGAAAGGCCCCCTCGTTCAGGGACAGGTCCTTCGCCGGCTTGCCGAAGAAACCCTGCGCGGCCAGTTCGATGCCCCAGGCGCCACGGCCGAAGTAAATCGAGTTCAGATAGAGCTCGAGAATCTTCTCCTTGCTCAGCACCCGTTCGAGGCGCGGCGCAAGGATCAGTTCGCGGATCTTGCGCTCATAAGTGACGTCGTTGCCGACCAGCAGATTCTTCACCACCTGCTGGGTGATGGTGGAGCCCCCCGGCGGACGGCCGGGGCTGGTGAGCAGGCCCATGAAGGCGCGGATCACGCCGCGCTCGTCGATGCCCTTGTGCTCGTAGAAGCGCTTGTCCTCGGCGGCCACGAAAGCGTCGCGGACAGGCTTCGGCACCTCGGAGATCGATATCGACTGGCGGCGGTTGTTCGGCTCGAACAGTTCCGCAAAGGTCTTGCCCTTGCCGTCCTGGATCAGCGTCGCGCCGGGCAGGCGGATCGCGCGCATGGCGTCGTCGCCCGGCAGGTCCGCGACGGCGTTGTTGTAGAAGGTGATGACCTGGCCGAGGTCGATGGGCGAATTCGCCACCTGCTCGCGCTTGCAGAACTGGCGATAGGCGACATGCAGGTCGGGGATGCTGAGGCCCTTCACATGCTCGATCTCGCCGGTCAGCGCGTCCGGGTCGGCCATGGCGGTGTCGATCAGGTCATCGAGATTGATGCTCTCGATGTCGAACATGCGCTTCATGTGGCCGCAGCCGTCGGACAGGATCTGCGACACCACGGCCCGGTCGGCCTCGGGGTCGAAGCGGGTGCGGACGTCGTCCGGCCGGGTCGTGACCTGGCTGAGCGCAAGGGCGGTGGCGAACAGTTTCACGAGAATGAGGTTCATCCGGCCCTCGCGCTCCCTCAAACCGCCCGACCGCCGGACGCCCTGCAAGAATGATCGCAAACCATTCCTGCAAAATTAAGGTCGTCAAATGAACAAAGAGCCAAGACGTCCAGCAAACACGCGGGGATCAGCGGCTTTTCGCGACGAGAAAGGACGAATGACCCAACCGTGATCGCGCGATGACCGAAATGTCGCTGAACTGTCCGTGACAGCCACCGGAGAGCAAAGCGCCGAACCGCATGGCGAATTGTCGGGGGGTGAGGTGGTAGCGGGAGAGGGACTTGAACCCCCGACACGCGGATTATGATTCCGCTGCTCTAACCAGCTGAGCTACCCCGCCCCGAAGAAGCCCGTCGCGCGACGGTCCGGGCGCGTCGGATATAGGGACCGGGGCGAAACTCTGTCAAGCAGACGTTGGGATTTCCAGCCCCATGAGAGCCCTCGCGGAGCATGGCCGCCCCCGGAGCCGGCCCACGGCCGCGCACCGAAAATCCTGACGCCGGGGCAGACGAATGCCGGCCGCCGTGCGGCCGCGCCATTCGTTCAAACCGGCGTCGGCAACGGCTCGGTGCGGCCGCTGTCAACGCCTGCCGTCATTTCGGCCGCACCGAAGGATCGCCGCCGGGCGTGCCGGGCGGCGGAATCACCGGAGTCACGCCGCCCCCGGGGGCCGGCGCGCGGATGTCGGGATCGACACCGGCGGGCGGACAGATGACGCCGCCGGTGCGGCCCAGCCGTTCGCTCAGGTTACTGCTGTCCTGGCTGGCCCGGCCACCCGGCGGACGGGGTCCGTCACCCTCCGGGCTGGCCACGGTTCGGTCGCGCGGGTTGCAGGCGTCCGGATCGGCAGAACCGGAATCGGCAGATCCGGCCGGCGGCGGCGCGGGCAGAGTCGGGTTCGGCGGCGCCACCTTCGGGGCGGTGCCCGGCGCCTGCGCCAGTGCGGACGGCACGGCCGGCAGGCCGCCCCATGCCGAGACCATGACCGCCACCGCCGCGAACGCCATCGAGCGGCAGGGCATTCCCCGCCGGCCGATGCGCCGGTGGCCGGGCAGGAACCTGTACGGCGCAGATGTTCTCATGCAGCGGTCCGGGTCTGGCTGTGTCACCCGGACCCAAGACGACATCCCTCGGGAAGGTTCCGTCAGGACACCCCTGAGGGCGCGCGGCGGCGCTTGCCGTAGCGCATCATGGAAAAATGCCCCAGCGGCGGCATCGGGCGGCGCTCGATCAGATGGACGCCGCCGTGGCTGCGCTCCCACGCCTCCATCCGTTCCCACTTGAATTCGGGCCGCCAGCCGAGCCGCCGCGCCAGCGGCGCGAAGCCCTGTTCGAACAGCTTGCGCGGCCCGCTTTCCGCGCCGATGTGGTTCACGAGGATGATCTCGCCGCCGGGCTTGCAGACCCGCACGAATTCGTTGAGCGCCGCTTCCGGGTCCGGCACCGCCGTCACCACATATTGCGCGAGTACGACATCGAAGGATTCGTCGGCGAAGCCGAGATGGTTGACATCCATCACGGCGATGATCTCGACATTGTCCAGCTTCTGGGACACCACGCGCTCGCGGGCTTTCTTCAGCATCGGCTCGGAGAGATCGACGCCGCTGATGCGGTTATGGGGGGCATAGTCCGACAGCGAGATACCGGTGCCGATGCCGACATCGAGGATGCGGCCGCCGACATGCTCCGCCGCCGCGATGGAGGCTTTCCGGCCGGCCTCGAACACCCTGCCGAAAACCAGATCATAGACCGGCGCCCAGCGCGCATAGGCGCGGGCCACACCCTGCTTGTCGATATCCTTCATGGCGCGGTCCGAAGCTCCCTCAACGATGTCCGGCGGCGGACCGCCCCGGTTATTCAGCGGCAGGCAGGACGATCCGCTCGCCGGATCCCGCGTCGAGATGCATCGGCACCGTGCTGCGGATGAAGCCGCCGCCCAGCACCCGCGCCTGCCCGTCCGGCGCATCGTAGAACGCGCACGCCTGCCCTGGCGACACGCCGTCCTCGCCGTCCAGCAAAGTGACTTCGACACCCGCGGGCGTCACGGCCAGCAGCGCCGGACGCGGCTCGCGGGTCGAGCGGACCTTCACGAACAGCTCGCGCCCCTCGGCTGCGGTGGCTTCGTCGAGCATGCCGTCGCCGATCCAGTTGACGTCGCGCAGCAACAGCCGGCCGGTCCGCAGCGCCTCGCGCGGCCCGACGATGACACGGCGGCTCGCCGCATCCACGCGCACCACATGCAGGGGGCTGCCGGTCGCGATGCCGAGGCCGCGCCGCTGGCCCACGGTGAAATGGATGATGCCGTCATGACGGCCCAGCACCTGGCCTTGCAGATCGACGATCTCGCCGGGCTCCGCAGCCTCGGGCCTTAGGCGCTCGATCACCTGCGAATAATGCCCGGTCGGCACGAAGCAGATGTCTTGGCTGTCGTGCTTGTCCGCCACCGTCAGGCCGAAACGGCGGGCGATATCCCGCGTCTCCGCTTTGGTCAGATCGCCCAGCGGAAAGCGCAGCATGTCGAGCTGCGCGCGGGTGGTCGCGAACAGGAAATAACTCTGGTCGCGCTCGGCCTCCCGCGCCCGGAACAGGCCGCGGGTGCCGTCCGCCAGCCGGCGCGATGCAACATAATGACCCGTCGCCATCACTTTCGCGCCGAGGCTGCGCGCGGTTTCGAGCAGATCGAGAAACTTGATGGACTGATTGCAGGCAACGCAGGGCACCGGCGTCTCGCCGGCGGCGTAGCTGTCCGCGAAGCTGTCGATCACCGCTTCCTTGAAGCGCGCCTCATAGTCCAGCACGTAATGGGGAATGCCGATGCGGGCGGCGACGTCGCGGGCGTCGTGAATGTCCTGTCCCGCGCAGCAGGCGCCCTTGCGATGGGTCGCCTCGCCATGGTCGTAAAGCTGGAGCGTGACGCCGACGACGTCGTAACCCTCCGCCTTTAGCAGGGCAGCCGTGACCGACGAGTCCACGCCGCCGGACATCGCCACGACCACGCGCGTGTCCTGCGGCCGCCCTTCCAGTTCGAGGCTGTTCAACATCTCACTGCGTTCCGCACATCGCTGCCGAAATCCAGGCTGAATATAGGCACTATAGAGCGCGTTGCACGGGCGCAAGGCGGGATAATGGCCATCACGACGCTTTGCTGCATCTGCCCCAACCAGTCTGCAACGGTTCAAAATTAAAAGACGCCGCAACTGTGCACTTCCGGCCTCGCAATGGGCAATCGCAACGCCCTGCCCCGGCCGGGATGCGCGCCGCGTGGCTCCGGCACGGCAAGAAATGCCGGGCCGCAGCAGTCCTTGCCGGCGCACGGTTCCGAAGACCTTCGCGAGCAACCTGATAAATAACTGATTTTCTTATTATTTTTCATTCTGAACGACTGGCCCCGGCCTTGCAGACATGTCCCGGACTGATTGCGCAAGGTTTCTTCCGTGTCCCACGCCGGCTCCGTTTCGACCGTCACTCCACCCGCGCCAACCCAGCGCGGGCGTCCCCAGCGTGTCGAAACGCCGGCCGATCCCTTCGCGGACATGATCCCGCAGGAGAACACGCGAAATCCTGCCTCCGCGCCGGGACAAAGCGCATCCGAATCTTCGCGTGCGGCTGGCTCCGGAGCCGACACCGGCCGCGCCCCGCGCGAAGCCACGGACGATTCCGCGTCCCGGACGGAGGACAACGCCAAAGAGGACCGGACGGCGTCCGATGCCACGGCGACACCGGCCGGCGGCCCGTCCGCTCCGGTTCCGGTGCCGCTCCCGCAGGGCTTGTCCGCCGCCACGGCAGATATCGCGCCCGACGGGGATGCCGCCGATCCCTCGCATGCCGAGGCCGCTCTCGCGGACGAGGCAGCAGACGGCGCCGCATCCGATCCGGACGGCCCGCCCGCGACGGCCCTGCCGGCAGCCCCTCTGCCGGCAACGGCCGGCGCACTGGCTGCGCCAACGGCCGACACCGCGCGGACTCTGTCCGAGGCTTCCCTGCCCGAAGCGTCCTTGCCCGAAACCGCTGGGCTGGCGCCCGCGCCTCATCGGCCCCACGCCGGGCCGGAGGCTCATGAAGCCGGGCCGTCAACAACGGAATCCGGGGCCGAGGGGACAACCGCCGACGCTGATTCCGCCGCCACGCCAGCGAAATCCTTCGCGGACATTTTCGAACAGGCATCGCAGCCGGATGTCGCCCGGACCTCTCATGGTCAGCCGGGCCAGACCGGGCAGGCCACGCAATTCACGGCGCTGACGACCCCGGCCTCCCAGGGCGACAGCGCGGCGCCCGTCCCGACCGCGACAGCCGCGCCGCAGCCGGCTCCCGGCCCCGCCGTCCCGGTCGCCGGTGTCCCGTTCGAGATCGCGGCGCGGGCGAAGGACGGCACCAACCGCTTCGAGATCCGGCTCGATCCGCCGGAGCTTGGCCGGATCGACGTGCGGCTCGAAGTGGACCGTCACGGCCATGTCACCTCGCGCCTCATGGTCGAGCGGCCCGAGACCCTCGACCTGCTGCGTCGCGACGCCCAGACTCTCGAACGCGCCTTGCAGGATTCCGGCCTCAAGACCGGCGACGGCAGCCTGCAATTCAGCCTGCGCGATCAGGGCGGCGGACAGGCCGGCCAGAACGGCCCCCATCATCAGGGACCCGGCCACGACCTGCGGACGAGGGTTCTGTCCGATCCCGACATCGTGCCGCCCGACCTCGCCGGAGCCGCCTATGGGCGCGCCCTGCGCGGCGGCGACGGCATCGACATCAGAGTGTGAGCGAGCCCATGACAACGATCACCAATGGCGTCGGCACCACTTCGTCCTCCACGGGAACGGCGACCAGCGCGCAGACCCTCGCGAGCAACTTCACGACCTTCCTCCAACTGCTGACAACGCAGTTGAAGAACCAGAACCCGCTCGATCCGCTGGACACCAACCAGTTCACCCAGCAGCTCGTGCAGTTCGCGCAGGTCGAACAGCAGATGAAGGGCAACGACCTGCTCTCCACGATGACGCTGCTCCAGAACGCCTCGCTCGCGACCGGCGCGCTGAATTTCGTCGGCGCCAAGGTGGAGATCGACGGCAATGTCGCCAACCTGTCGGACAATTCCGCGCGCTGGGCCTACACCTCCTCGCGCAACGCCACGGCGACCTTCAACATCGAGGACAAGAGCGGCCAGGTCGTCTATACGGAGACCCGCACGGTGAATCCCGGTTCGGCCGAGTTCCTGTGGAACGGCCTGACCAGCAACGGCAGCCAGGCGCCGGACGGGCCCTATACCCTGAAGATCACCGCCAAGGACACCGCCGGCCAGTCTGTCGCGGTCTCGACCGAGATCGAAGGCACGGTGGATTCGGTCGATCTCACCCAGAACCCGCCGATCCTCTCCATTGGCGGAAATACCTTCGCCCTGGACAAGATCCGCAAGGTCATTCGCGGCGCCAACGGCTAGCTCTGTGGCGATTTGAGGGCTGCAAGCAATTGATACCTCCCGCTTAGGCAAATTTTAAGTCGTGCCCGGTAAAACCTTCACACAAGAGTTTTGTCGAGTGCGTGAGTTGTATCCATGACGGAGCCTTTGCGACCAAGGGCCAAATACGTCATAGGGCCCGATGGCAGCCCGCTGACGATTGCCGACCTGCCAGCCCCCGGCACCAAACGCTGGGTGATCCGCCGCAAGGCGGAGGTTGTCGCCGCCGTGCGTGGCGGGCTTCTTTCTCTCGAAGAGGCGTGCAGCCGCTACACCCTGACGGTGGAAGAATTTCTGTCGTGGCAGTATTCGATCGAGCAGCACGGCCTCGCCGGCTTGCGCACCACACGAATTCAGCAATATCGTCAGTAAGTTCACTGACCCTCCAGCGAAATGCCGGCTCGCCCCCCGAGTCGGCATTTCGCATTTTCGGACAGGCCCGGCATCCGGTGCGACACCGCACCGGCGGAACCCGCCACCCGGCGCGCCGTTACCCTGCTGCACGCAGTGGCAGGAGCATCCCGATGCGCCGCTTTTTCATGGCCATCGTTTCCGGTTCCGGAATTCTTTTTCTCAGCGCCTTTGCGCATGGTCAGGCGCCGGTAGAGCGCAATCTGCCGCCGCCGACGGAATCCGCGCGCGTCAATCTGACCATGGAACAGCAGCACATCATCACGGAGGTCGTGAAAGAGATGCAGCTGCCGCCGGAACTCGCCACGGTTCCCGAGGAGGTCGGCGCCACGGTGCCCGAGCCCATCGTGCTGCACATGCTGCCGCAGGTCGCCATGGACAAGATTCCGCAGATTCGGTCGCATCGCTTCATCTACAAGGATGGCAAGGTCCTGCTGGTCGATCCCAGGGACCGGACCATCGCGGCCGTGCTCGGCTGAAAATCTTAAGCCGGGTTAACGTTTCGGTCCGCGCCGTTAACCAGCCGGTAACCATGAACCGGGCAATAATTGCCGGGTGAAACGGTCACCGGGCTGAACCCCTTGCAGGCATTTACAGAATTCGTTCGGACCATCGGCGCGGGGCGGATCGCGGCCATGGCTGGCGTCGCCCTCGCGCTGATCGGCTTTTTCGCCTTCATCATCCTGCGGATGAGCGCGCCGCAGATGTCGCCGCTGTTCACCGACCTCACTTTCGAGGACTCGGTCGCCGTCGTGAAGGACCTCGAACGGCAGACCGTGCCGTTCGAACTGCGCCATGACGGCGCAACCATCCTCGTTCCCCGCGAGCAGGTCCCGCGCCTGCGCATGAAACTCGCCGAAAGCGGCCTGCCCAAGGGCGGCGGCGTCGGCTACGAGATTTTCGACAAGAGCGACGCCCTGGGCGCGACCACCTTCGTCCAGAACATGAACAAGCTGCGCGCGCTGGAAGGCGAACTGGCCCGCACCATCCGCGGCATCGACCGGGTCAGCGCCGCGCGCGTCCATCTCGTGCTGCCGGAGCGGCCGCTGTTCGCCCGCGACCGCGCCGAGGCTTCCGCCTCCATCGTGCTCAAGGTGCGCGGCCAGCTCGAAGCCAGCCAGGTCCGCGCCATCCGCCATCTTGCCGCCTCCGCGGTGAACGGCCTGAAGCCGGAGCGCGTGTCCATCGTGGACGAAGCGGGCCGACTGCTGGCCGACGGCGCCAATGTCGGCGACACCGCAGGACAGGCCGACGAGCGGCAGACCGCCTTCGAGCGCCGCATGCGCGACCAGGTGGAAGGCATCGTCTCGTCCATCGTGGGGCCCGGCCGCGCGCGGGTACAGGTCGCCGCCGATTTCGACGTCAACCGCGTGACCCAGACCTCCGACCGCTACGATCCGGAAGGCCGCGTCCTGCGCTCCAGCCAGACCCGGGAGGAAAGCGCCGCGACCGACCGTCAGGAGGGTGCCGTCTCCGTCGGCAACGAGCTGCCCGGCGCGAATGCCCAGCAGCAACAGCAGAACGCCAACCGCGACCAGAGCAAGAAGACCGAGGAAATCGTCAACTACGAGATTTCCCGCGTGACCAAGACGGAAGTGACCGAAGCCGGCCGCGTGAATCGCATCTCCGTCGCCGTGCTGGTCGATGGCGTCTATGCCCGCGACGACAAGGGCGAACTCGCCTATCAGGCGCGCCCGCAGGAGGAGCTGGACCGCATCGGGGCGCTGGTGCGCTCCGCCATCGGCTTCGACCAGAAGCGCGGCGATCAGGTGGAGATCGTGAACCTGCGCTTCGCCGAGGCGCCGGCCAACATCATCACCGAGCCGTCGGGCCTGATGTCCATCCTGCATTTCACCAAGGACGACATCATGCGCTGGAGCGAACTCGGCGTGCTGGCGCTGCTCGGCATCGTCGTGCTGCTGATGGTGGTGCGGCCGCTGGTGCGGCGCGCCCTGTCGCCGGACACCATGTTGCCGGCGCTGCCGCCCGCCATCGCCACCGCCATCGCCGCTGGGGACGTGCAGGCCGCGGTGGAAGCCGGCGCGACGCCGGAAGCGATCATGGGCGTGCCCAGCAGCACCTCCAAGATGATCGACATCGCCCAGGTGCAGGGCCAGGTCCATGCCCAGTCCGTGCAGAAGGTCGCCGAACTCGTGGAGAAGAACCCGCACGAGACCGTGTCGATCATCCGCTCCTGGCTTCATGACGCAGCGTGAGCCCTCATCATGCCATCCGCCTATGCCCGCCTCTCCGACGGCTCATCCGAAATCTCCAGCCTGGTCTCCACGCTGGCCAGCCGCCAGGCCGACGCCAAGCCGGCCCGCAGGCTGACGGGACCTGAACGCGCCGCGATCCTGCTGCTCGCGCTGGGCGAAAGCCATAGCGGCCGGCTCTGGACCATGCTCGACGACGACGAGTTGCGGGAAATTTCCGTCGTCATGTCCACCCTCGGCACCATCGACGCCGCGCAGGTGGAGAACCTGCTGCTGGAATTCGTCTCGCGCATGTCGGCCTCCGGCGCGCTGATGGGCAATTACGACGCCACCGAGCGGCTGTTGCAGCAATTCCTGCCACCGGAGCGCGTCAACAGCCTCATGGACGAGATTCGCGGGCCGGCCGGCCGCAACATGTGGGAGAAGCTCTCCAACGTGCAAGAGGAGATGCTCGCGAATTATCTCAAAAACGAATATCCGCAGACCGTCGCGGTGGTGCTGTCGAAAATCCGCGCGGAACACGCCGCCCGCGTGCTCAGCATCCTGCCCGAGGACCTCGCTCTCGACGTCGTCAACCGCATGCTGCGCATGGAGGCCGTACAGAAGGAAGTGATCGAGCGCGTCGAGCAGACGCTGCGCACCGAATTCATGTCCAGCCTGTCCCAGACCCGCCGGCGCGACGCCCATGAGCAGATGGCGGAGATCTTCAACAATTTCGACCGGCAGACCGAAACCCGCTTCATGACCTCCCTTGAGGAGGACAATCGCGAGAGCGCCGAACGCATCAAGACCCTGATGTTCACCTTCGACGACCTCATCCGCCTCGATGCCGGCTCCGCCCAGACGCTGATGCGCCATGTCGACAAGGACAAGCTCGGCATCGCGCTGAAGGGCGCGAGCGAGACGGTACGCCAGTTCTTCATGAGCAATATGTCCACGCGCGCCGCCAAGATGCTGATGGACGACATGGCCGCGCTCGGCGCGGTCCGCCTGCGCGACGTGGACGATGCGCAAGGCTCCCTCGTCAACCTCGCCAAGGACCTTGCCGCCAAGGGCGAGATCATGATCTCCAAGGGGCGCAGCGACGAGGAGCTGGTCTACTGATGGCCCAGCCCGCGAAATTCCTCTTCGACAGCGACTTCGGCGCCAAGACCGAGACCAGGCAGACGATGCCGCTGGCGGACCATCAGGCGCTGCTGGCGCAGGCCGAGGCGGCCGGCTACCGCAAGGGCTTCGCCGCCGCGGAAGGCGAGATGCAGGCCGCGCTCCAGCGCCGCCAGGCAGTTGCGCTGGAATCCATCGCGGATGGTCTGGCCCGGATGCGCACGGATTTCGACAGTGTCGAAAGCCGGCTCCAGGCCGAGGCTGCCGCGCTGGCCGTCGCGGTCGGCCGCAAACTGGCGCCGGCGCTGATCGCGCGCGAGCCCTTCGCCGAGATCGCCGCACTGGCGGAGGACTGTTTCCGACATCTGGCCGCAGCGCCCCATCTCGTCGTCCGGGTCGGCGAGACTCTGCTGGACCTCGCCCGCAGCGAACTCGACGCCATCGCCCGCCGCAGCGGCTTCGAGGGCCGCCTCATCGTCCTCGCCGATCCGGACCTCGCGGACGGCGACTGCCGCATCGAATGGGCCGACGGCGGCATCACCCGCCAGCGCGACGACACCGACGCCGTCATCGACACGCTGCTGCGCCGCTACATCGCGGCGCGCACCGGCGCTTCCGCCGGCGCAACCCAACCGCCTTCCGAAAGGACCGAGCCGTGACCGACGACAACAAGATTCCGCTACCGGAACTCGAAGGCGCAGGCGCCATGGTGCCGCCGATGGATATGAGCGCGGAACAGGCGGCCGCTGAAATCACCAACGCCACCGTCTCGGACCTCGAAGCCGTCTTCGACGTGCCGGTGAAGGTCTCCGCCGTGCTGGGCCGCACGCGGATGGATGTCGGGGACCTGCTCAAGCTCGGGCCGGGCGCTGTGCTCGAACTCGACCGCAAGGTCGGCGAGGCCATCGACATCTATGTGAACAACCGCCTGATCGCCCGCGGCGAGGTCGTGCTCGTCGAGGACAAGCTCGGCGTCACCATGACCGAAATCATCAAATCCGACCGAAACTGAGGAGGCATCCATGCGCCTGCTGATCGTCGGCACCCTCAAGGGCCAGCTCACCGTCGCCACCAAGATCGCCATGGCGCGCGGCGCCAGCGTCACCAATGCCGAGGACAGCGAGCAGGCGCTCCGGGTCCTGCGCGCGCGCGGCGCGGACCTGCTGATGGTGGATGTCGCCATCGACATCCGCGATCTCATCGCCCGGCTCGAAGCCGAGCATATCCATGTGCCGATCGTTGCCTGCGGCGTGACCAACGACGCCCGCGCGGCTGTCGAGGCGATCCGCGCCGGCGCGAAGGAATACATCCCGCTGCCGCCGGACCCGGAACTGATCGCCGCCGTGCTCGCGGCGGTGACGGACGATTCCCGCGAGATGATCTATCGCGACGAGATCATGGCGCATGTCGTCAAGCTGGCGCAGCAGATCGCGCCGAGCGACGCCTCCGTGCTCGTCACCGGCGAATCCGGCACCGGCAAGGAGGTGCTGGCGCGCTATGTCCACGGCCGCTCGAACCGCGCGCGCGCCCCCTTCATCTCCGTGAACTGCGCGGCGATCCCCGAACATCTGCTGGAATCGGAACTGTTCGGCCACGAGAAAGGCGCCTTCACCGGCGCTGTCGCGCGGCGCATCGGCAAGTTCGAGGAGGCCCACGGCGGCACGCTGCTGCTCGACGAAATCTCCGAGATGGACGTCCGCCTCCAGGCCAAGCTGCTGCGCGCCATTCAGGAGCGCATGATCGACCGCGTCGGCGGCGGCAAGCCGGTGCCGGTGAATATCCGCATCATCGCCACCTCCAACCGCAACCTCGCGGAAGCGGTGCGCGAAGGCACCTTCCGCGAGGACCTGCTGTTCCGCCTCAACGTCGTCAATCTCAAGCTGCCGCCGCTGCGCGAGCGCCCGGCGGACGTTCTCGAACTCGCCCAGCATTTCATCCGCAAATATGCCGCCGCCAACAGCGTGCCGGAACGGCCGCTCTCGGCGGAAGCGCGCCGCGCGCTGGTGCTGAACCGCTGGCCGGGCAACGTGCGCGAACTGGAGAATACGCTGCATCGCGCCGTGCTGCTCGCGACCGGCGACGAGATCGGCATCGATGGCATCGTCGCGCCGGACGGCATGCGGCTCGACCAGAACCGCGCGCCGGCCGCCGTCGCCCATGCCACCATGGCGGCGGAAACGGTCACGCGCGCGCTGGTCGGCCGCACCGTGGCGGATGTCGAGCGGGACCTGATCCTCGAGACGCTGAAACACTGCCTCGGCAACCGCACCCATGCCGCCAACATCCTCGGCATCTCGATCCGCACCCTGCGCAACAAGCTGAACGAATATGCCGGCGACGGCGTGCCGGTGCCGCCGCCCAACAACGGCGGCGCGGAGCTGCGCGGCGCGGCCTGAGCCCAACGCCATATCTGGCTGCCGCAACGATCACCGCGCTTTCCGTGGCGCGGTGATTTTACTTTTCGCCGCACCCGAGGCAGCTCCGGCGATACGGCCCCCGTCCGGACGAAGAGCCCACGGCGAAGCGAGGGGGCCATCATGCGCGCTCCGATTTCGTCGGGCGGCAAAGTGACCTATCATCACGCCGAACCCAGCAGGAGGCCGCCATGAACCGTCCCCGTTTCGATCGCGCGCTCATCGTCGGCGCTGGCTCAGGTCTCTCCGCGGCGCTTGCCCGGGTGCTGGCGCAGGAGAGCATGAAGGTCGCCCTCGCCGCCCGTAGCATCGACGACCTCGCAGCGCTGGCCGATGAGATCGGCGGCCGCACCTTCGCCTGCGACGCGACCGACGCCAGTCAGGTCGAGGCGCTGTTCGCGGCGCTGGACGAAGACGGTGGCGCGCCGGATGTGGTGATCTATAATCCGAGCTATCGCGTGCGCGGGCCGCTGGTCGATCTCGATCCCGAAGAGGTGCGCAAGACCATCGAGGTGACGGCCTTCGGCGCATTCCTCGTCGCCCAGCAGGCCGCGCGCCGCATGCTGCCGCGCCGGCATGGCTGCATCGTCTTCACCGGCGCTTCCGCCGGCGTGAAGGGCTATCCCCTCTCCGCGCCCTTCGCGATGGGGAAATTCGCGCTGCGCGGCCTTGCCCAGAGCATGGCGCGCGAGCTGCATCCGCAAGGCGTTCATGTCGGCCATGTGGTGATCGACGGCGGCATCAAGAGCGCACGGCGGCCGGAACCAGCCGACCGGCCGGGCAGCCTGCTCGACCCGCAATCCATCGCCGCGAGCTATCTGCATCTCATCCATCAGCCCCACAGCGCCTGGTCATGGGAGATCGAAGTGCGTCCATGGGTCGAGACGTTCTGAGCCAGGCGGCTTTAGGGACAATCCCCCGTCCGCACCGCCTCGATCTCGGCGCGGCTCTGCTGGGCGACGCGGCCCTGGATGGTGGCGAGCGTCGTCAGCGTCGCGGTGTAGCGCTGCGGCGTCTCGAAACGGAAATCGCCGGACACGTCCATGTCCAGGTTGCCCCTGCAGACCAGCCGCCATTTCAGCCGCGCCGGCGTGAAGTCGTGTTCGGTGCGGTCGCAATTAGCGTTCACCGTCGTCGCCACCGGGCTGAAGGTCCGGTCAAGATCGGCGACCGCTTCCGGAGTGAGGCAGCGGTTGTTGCGCCCCTCGCTCGGCGGCGCGCCGGGGATGATCGTCCGGGTCGTCACCTGCCAGAGGCCGGCCTGAAGCCCTTCGGCCGCGGCCGGGGACAGCGGCGCCATGCCCGCCACCGCAGCCACCATGAGCGCAGGCACCAGACCCCTCATGAGACCGAGCAATTTCGCCAATCCCCGAATCACAGAGCCACTTGCCATCTGCCGTCCCTTCCGTTGCCGCACGCGGATGCCCGCCATGCCGGCGCATAACACGCCATTAACCTTCCGCTAACCATGAACCGGGCAAATTTTGCCGGGGGAAGCGGACTATCACGCATTTCCCGGCGACGAGACAGGCCAGCCCGGAGGGGGAAGCCTTGGACGCGAGCGCTTCACCACTCATCCGGCCCGCCGGCCTCGCCGCCGCGGCGAGGGGCTTCAATTCCGGGCGGCGGGCCAGGCAGGATCCTTCAGCGTCCATGACCGACACGACATCCGCCGGATTCAGCGCCGCCGGCTTCAAGATTCCCGATCTCAACGCCATGGGCACGCTGCTCAGGCGCAGCGACCTCGCGCTCGCGATCGGGGTGCTCGCGATTCTGGTCGTGCTCATCATGCCGCTGCCGGCAGTGATCCTCGACCTGCTGCTGGCGGTGTCGATCACGCTGTCGATTCTCATCCTGATGACGGCCCTGTTCATTCAGGGTCCGCTGGAATTCTCAGCCTTCCCCACCGTGCTGCTGATCTCGACGCTGTTCCGGCTGGCACTGAACCTCGCCTCCACGCGGCTGATCCTGAGCCACGGCCATGACGGCCCCGCCGCCGCCGGCCATGTCATCGAAGCTTTCGGCAACTTCGTGATGGGCGGCAATTTCGTCATCGGCATCATCGTTTTCTCGATCCTGGTGATCGTCAATTTCGTGGTCATCACCAAGGGCTCCGGCCGCATCGCGGAAGTCGCGGCCCGCTTCACGCTGGACGCCATGCCCGGCAAGCAGATGGCCATCGACGCCGACCTGTCCGCCGGCATCATCGACGAGCAGACCGCGCGCAAGCGCCGCAAGGACCTCGAAGACGAGAGCGGCTTCTTCGGCGCGATGGACGGCGCCTCAAAATTCGTGCGGGGCGACGCCATCGCCGGCCTGCTCGTGGTGTTCATCAACGTCATCGGCGGCATCATCATCGGCGTCGCGCAGAACGGCCTGGGCTTCGCGGAAGCAGCGCGGACCTACACGCTGCTCACGGTCGGCGACGGCCTCGTGACGCAGG
This sequence comes from Xanthobacteraceae bacterium, assembly GCA_035556495.1. GTDB lineage: Bacteria > Pseudomonadota > Alphaproteobacteria > Rhizobiales > Xanthobacteraceae > CANKHJ01. Next base: position 24,324 of record DATMEW010000148.1, read on the forward strand.
TGCCGGCGCTGATCGTCTCGATGGCCGCCGGCCTGCTGGTCTCCAAGGCCGGCGTCAGCGGCGCGGCCGACAAGGCGCTGATGTCCCAGCTCTCGGGCTATCCGAAGGCGCTCGGCATGTCCGCCGGCGTGATGCTGGTGCTGGCACTGCTGCCTGGCATTCCGATGCTGCCGTTCCTGATGCTCGGCGGCGGCGCCGGCGCGCTGGCCTATATGATCGACAAGCAGCAGAAGGCCGCGGTCGTCGCCACGGCGCAGGAAGACAGCGCCGCCACGGCCGCTGCGGCCGCGCCGGCGGAAGAACCGATCTCGGCCGCGCTGAAGATGGACGACCTGCGCATCGAGCTGGGCTATGCGCTGCTGCCGCTGGTCAATTCGCCGGACGGGTCCGACCGGCTCACTGAGCAGATCAAGGCGCTGCGCCGCTCGCTGGCCACCGAGATGGGCTTCGTGATGCCGGCCGTGCGCATTCTCGACAACGTGCAACTGGACGCCAATTCCTACACGATCAAGATCAAGGAAGTGGACGCCGGCTCCGGCAAGATCTGGCCGAACCAGTTCATGGTCATGGACCCCCATGGCGGGCAGGTCACGCTGCCCGGCGTGCATACCACCGAGCCCACCTTCGGCCTGCCGGCGACATGGGTGGAGACGGAGTTCAAGGAGGAAGCCTCCATTCGCGGCTACACGGTGGTGGACGCCGCCACGGTGCTCTCCACCCATCTCACCGAACTGCTCAAGACCAACACGTCGGAACTGCTGTCCTACGGCGAAGTGCAGAAGCTGCTCAAGGAACTGCCCAAGGAACAGACCGAACTCGTCAAGGAAATCGTGCCGGCACAGATCACCGTGTCGGGCATTCAGCGCGTGCTTCAGACGCTGCTCGCCGAGCGCGTCTCGATCCGCGACCTGTCCACCATTCTCGAAGGCGTTGCGGACGCCGTGTCCTTCACGCGCAATCCGGCGGCGATTGCCGAGCATGTCCGCGCCCGCCTCTCGCGCCAGCTCTGCGCTCAGTACACTTCGCCCGCCGGCTATCTGCCGCTGATCGCCCTCAGCGCCCAGTGGGAACAGGCTTTCGCCGATTCCATGATCGGCCAGGGCGAGGAGCGCCACCTCGCGATGCAGCCGTCACGCCTGTCGGAATTCATCACACTGGTGCGCGAGCGTTTCGAGGAAGCCGCCCGCGCCGGCGAAGCGCCGGTGCTCGTCACATCGGCCTCGATCCGCCCGCAAGTGCGCGCCATCGTCGAGCGGTTCCGCGGGCAAACCGCCGTGCTGTCCCAGGCGGAAATCCATCCCCGGGCGCGGCTCAAGACTGTCGGCAGCATCTGACAATCACCGTGACGGCAGCCGATTTCATCAAAATAAGATAATCAAATCAATGCATTCCAGAGCCATCGGCATTACCGGTCGCTGAGGGCGCCTCGGTCACAAAGTGTTCAGCACAGCCCTGAGGAACTAATTTCCACCCCTTCGCGTTTGCTGCCTGTCAATTCCGGCATGCTGCTCTGACAGGGGGAAGCGATGAATTATTCCTTGTTCACGGCCGACCGCCTGACGCATCTGAAGATCGTCGTGGTCGCGCTGGTGGCCGCGACGGCCATCGCCGGCTTCGGTATTTCCGCCCGGCTCGCGAATCCTGATATCGCGGCGGCGACCAGCATGCACGCCAGCAGCGGCGTCGTGAAGGCGAGCAAGACCACCGTGACCGCCGTTCACGAAGGCAGCTCCATGATCCGCTGATCCGGAAACCGGTCGGCGCGGGCCAGCCCGCCATCCGCCCACCACCATTCGCCCAATGAAAAAGCCGGCATAGCGCCGGCTTTTTTGATTTCCATGCGATCCGGCTTTAAAGCGCGGCGCTGCCCATCCGCATCAGGCCGATGGCGTCCATGCTGGCCTGTTCGCGGGCGGCGGCTTCGTCGCGCTCGCGCATCTGATCGCGCTCGTCGAGCAGTTCCACCTTTTTCAATTCCTCGAAGGCTTCCTGAAGGTGGGACTTGGCCTCCTCAAGCTGCCCGCGCAATTCGTCGGCGGAGCGCTTGAGATTCTCCCGACGCTGCATCGCAGCCTTGGCATAGGTCGGATAGGCGTAGTGCGAGGGATCGCTGATGCCGGCCCGGTCCTGCTCCATCGTGATCTCGCGTTCGAGATCGGCGCCCATGCGCTCGAATTCGGCGATCATGCCTTCGATCTGAGCCACCTTCCGGCGCTTCTCGTCGACCTGAAATTTCTTCAGGCGGATCAAGGTGTCGCGTGACTTCATCGACTGCTACTCCTACACGTCCTGTGCCCGGAAGGCCCGGAACGGGGCTGAAGGCTCCCGCCGCAGCGGGGCGCTTCCCCTCACCCATGGTCGTCTGGCCGAAGCGAAAGGCCGGATTGCCGGCAGTTTGCCGCCACAATCTTAGTTTTCGGTTTCCAAAGCCGGCAGGATTTGCGCCAATTGCTGGTAACCGGCCAGCAAACCCGTCGCTTCGTCCTTGCGCTGGCTCAGAAAGGCTTCGAGCTGCGGATGCAGGCGGATCGCCTCGTCCACCTCGGCGCTGGAGCCGGCGCGATAAGCGCCCAGGCGGATGAGTTCCTCCATGTCGGAATAAGTCGCCAGAACCTGACGGGCGTGCCGGATGACCGGCAGAAAATCCGGATTGGCGGATCGCGGCATGGTCCGCGAGACTGATTTCAGCACGTTGATCGCCGGATAGCGGCCGCGCTCCGCGATGCTGCGCTCCATCACGATATGCCCGTCCAGAATGCCGCGCACGGCATCCGCGACCGGCTCGTCATGGTCGCCGCCGTCCACCAGCACGGTAAAGATGCCGGTGATCGTCCCCTGCCCGGCCGCGCCGGGACCGGCGCGCTCCAGCAGGCGCGGCAGTTCCGTGAAGACCGTGGGCGTGTAGCCCTTCGCGGTCGGCGGCTCGCCGGCGGACAGCCCGATCTCACGCTGGGCCATCGCGAAGCGCGTCACCGAATCCATCATCACCAAAACGTCCTGACGCTGGTCGCGAAAGTATTCGGCCACCGCCATGGTCAGGTAAGCCGCCTGCCGGCGCATGAGGGCCGGCTCATCCGACGTCGCGACCACGACCACGGAGCGGGCGAGGCCCGCCTCCCCGAGGTCGTCCTGAAGGAACTCCTGAACCTCGCGGCCGCGCTCGCCGACAAGGCCGATCACCGAGACATCGGCCTCGACATTGCGCGCCATCATCGACAGCAGCACCGACTTGCCGACGCCGGACCCGGCGAAAATGCCCATGCGCTGGCCGCGGCAGCAGGTGAGAAAGGTATTGAGCGCGCGCACGCCGAGATCGAGCGGCGCGCCGACGCGCTGGCGCGTATGGGCCGCCGGCGGCATCGCGCGAAAGGGATAGGGAACCGGCCCCGCCGGCAGCGGCCCCTTGCCGTCAATCGGCTCGCCCATGGCGTTGAGGACCCGGCCGAGCCAGGCAGGCGACGGCCGCACCGCCGGAGACGGCCCCGCCACGATGGCCCGGCAGCCGCGCCGCACCCCTTCGAGCACCGCGAACGGCAGCAGGAGTGCATTGTTACCGGAGAAGCCGACCACCTCGCAGGGAATGTGGTGCCCCGGCCCGGCCTCGATGATCACCCGCGCGCCGACCGACATGGCATGGACCGGCCCCGCCACCTCGACCATGAGGCCGCGCACGCCCTGGACGCGGCCATAAACCTCCGCGCTGTCCAGTTCCTCGATCTGTTCCGCGAGCGTTTTCACGAATATTGCTCCGAAGCGCCGCTTTCGGCGCGAATTCGGCCCTGTTCCTTAACCCTGTGTTTACCCGCGCCGTTAATGATTGCCTCACCGTCTTTGGAAAGGACTTGCTCACTCTTGACTTGAGCAGGTTCCGACCGGAGCCGGTCACGGACATCTCTACGGTCCGGGGGCTGACAAGAACCGGAGAGCAGAACCGACGCAGTTCAAGAGCTTATGGCGATTCGAACGAATTTGCCCAGCAAGTGCTTGCATGCGGGAATCAGGTTTTGTTAACCATTCGCGTACAGGATTTCCCGAATCAGTGCCCGTGCGTTGGAAAGGGCCGCCGTTGCGGCGTGCCGACCTGAGCCCCTGCGGCGAGGAGAGGGACTGGCATGCGCGTATTGCTGATCGAGGACGATAGCGCGGTGGCGCAGTCTATCGAATTGATGCTCAAATCCGAGAGCTTCAACGTCTATACGACGGATCTCGGGGAGGAAGGCGTCGATCTCGGTAAGCTGTATGATTACGACATCATCCTTCTGGACCTGAACCTGCCGGACATGTCCGGCTACGAGGTGCTGCGCCATCTGCGCGTCTCGAAGGTGAAAACCCCCATTCTGATCCTCTCCGGCCTCGCCGGCATCGAGGACAAGGTCAAGGGCCTCGGCTTCGGCGCCGATGACTACCTGACCAAGCCGTTCCACAAGGACGAACTGATCGCCCGCATCCACGCGATCGTGCGCCGGTCCAAGGGCCATGCCCAGTCCGTGATCAACACCGCCGATCTGGTCGTGAATCTCGACACCAAGACCGTGGAGGTCAGCGGTTCGCGGGTCCACCTGACGGGCAAGGAATACCAGATGCTGGAGCTGCTTTCGCTCCGCAAGGGCACCACCCTGACCAAGGAGATGTTCCTCAACCATCTCTATGGCGGCATGGACGAGCCGGAACTCAAGATCATCGATGTGTTCATCTGCAAGCTGCGCAAGAAGCTCGCCAACGCCTCCCAGGGCCGCAACTATATCGAGACGGTCTGGGGCCGCGGCTACGTGCTGCGCGAGCCGAACAGCGACGAAGAGCGCATTCCGGCCTGACCGGCCGGGAGCGCCCTCAAAATAGCCGGCCCTCCGGCGACACCGGAAAGACCCCGCCCCTGGCGGGGTCTTTTCGTTGCACGGGCCGCTGCCGGGAAAGCCGGCCGATGCCAGGAAGAACCCGCCTTTTGTTTCGCCCCGTTTTCCGGCGCGCGGCCTGTACCCACTGCGCGCGAAACCGCTATAGTGGGCGCGAAGCCGTAAGCAACCGGCCATCAACCGTTCCCGGGGGAGGACTATCTTGAAACGCCACCTGCTCGCCGTCCTGTCCGCGCTGGCGCTCGCCATCGCCATCCAGCCCGCCTCCGCACAGGAGAAGGACTGGAACAAGCTCGTCGAAGCCGCCAAGAAGGAAGGCACGCTCACGGTCTATCATTCCCAGCTCGGCGCGCCGCACTGGAAGAAGGTCGTCGATGCCTTCAAGGCCAAATACGGCATCGACGTGAAGGAATTCGACGCCCGCGCCAGCGAAATCAGCGAGCGCATCCGCGTCGAACAGACCTCCAGCCGCTTCATCGGCGACGTCGAATTCCACGGCCTGTCCACCATCGTGGACCAGATGAACACCGGCTTCCTCGACGATATCGGCGAGATTCCCAACGCCAAGAACGTGCGCAGCGACGTGCCGCCCGGCCATGCCAAGGCCGTGCCCGCCTGGCTGCAATTCACCTGCCTGCTCGTCAACACCAACCTCGTGAAGCCCGCCGACGAGCCGAAGACCTACAAGGACATCCTCGACCCGAAATGGAAGGGCAAGCTGCTCTCGGACGAGACCCGCGCCATCGGCAGCGGACAGACGATGTTCGCCGTGACCTATCAGAAGTATGGGGCGGACTTCGCCAAGCAGTTGCGCGAGCAGAATCTCGTGATCGACCGCGACCTCCAGCAAGCCTCGCGCCGGGTGGCCCGCGGCGAATATCCGATCTTCCTCCAGCAGATCATCGCCTTTGCCGCGCCACTGAAGAGCCTGCCGGTGAAAGTCATCATTCCGGAGGAAGGCTGCCCGGTGACGCCGATCCAGGGCGCCGTGCTGAAGGGCGCGCCGCACCCGAACGCCGCGCGCCTGTTCATCAACCACTTCCTCGACATGGACTCCCAAGTGACCTACGCGGACGCCTGGATGGGCACGGTGGTGAACGGCGTCGCCGACAAGCTGACGGATGCCGACGCCAAGCGTTACGCCCAGGCCAAGATCATGGGCTACATCAGCTATGACATCCGCGACGCGATGCTCAAGGCGGCCAAGGATACGTTCCAGTAAACTGATACGCGGGAGGCCGGCCACCGGCCTCCCGTCAATCAAACGGCCGTCAGGCCGACAACATAATCGGGGAGGATAGGATGCGGACAGCTTGTTGCGCGCTGGTTGCTGCCGTCACGACGATCGGAATCGCCTTCGCAGTTCCCGCACATGCCCAAAGCCGGACCTGGGACGACGTCGTCGCTGCCGCGAAGAAGGAAGGCAGCGTCACCATCTATCACGCCAATCTCGGCGCGCCGCACTGGAAGAAGGCCGTTGCCGCCTTCAAGGCCAGATACGGCATCGACGTGAAGGAGTTCGATGCCCGCGCCAGCGAGATGTCCGAGCGCATCCGCACAGAGCAGGAGTCCGGCCGTTTCATCGCGGACCTCGAACTGCACGGCTACACTACCGTTCTCGACCAGATGAAGACGAACTATGTCGCGGAGCTCGGCGACATTCCCAATGCCGTCAACCTGCGCGACGACGTGCCCCGCATTCCCGATCGCGGCGTTCCGGTCTGGGTGCAGCATAGCTGCCTGCTGGTGAACACCAATCTGGTGAAGCCTGCCGACGAGCCGAAAAGCTATGCAGAACTCACCGACCCGAAGTGGAAGGGCCGGATGATGTCCGACGAGATGCGCGCCATCGGCGGCGGCAACACCTTCTTCGGCGTCGTCGGCGACAAGCTCGGGCTCGACTATATGCGAAAGCTCAAGGCGCAGGACCTGCTGTTCGACCGCGACCTTCAGCAAAGCTCGCGCCGCATCGCCCGCGGCGAGCGCGCCCTGCTGCTCCAGCAGATCGTCGCTTTCGCCTCCGCTCTGAAGGGGCTGCCGGTCAAGGTCGTCGTGCCGGACGAAGGCTGCCCCGGCACGCCGATCCAGGGCGCGATCCTGCGCGGCGCGCCACACCCCAACGCGGCGCGGGTCTTCATCAACCACTTCCTCGACATGGAAACCCAGGTCACCTATGGGGAGGCGTGGATGGGCACCGTCATCAAGGGCGTGGCCGCGCGGCTGACGGACCCGGAAGCCAAGCGGTTCGCCGATATCAAGACCTATGGCTATGTGACGCCGGAAATCCGCGAGTGGTCCTTCAAGCAGGCCGCCGAGATGTTCAAGTGACGTCAGCTTAAGTAATGGCAGACGCCGGCTCATGCTGCATGGCGATCCATGATCGAACATAGCCCCGGGCGCGATGCCCGGGGCTATGTGAGACAGGCGGCTTCTACAGACAGAAGGCTCTTCAGTCCGCCATGCCCAGCGTCAGCCCGCCGTCGATGACGATCTGCTGGCCGGTGATGTAGCGCGAGGCCGGCGACGCCAGGAACAGGGCAAGGCCCTGGATATCCTGCGGCTGGCCGATGCGATGCATCGGCGAATAGCGGCCGAAGAAATCCTGTGTCGCAGGGTCCTTGAGGCGGCCGTTGGCGATATTGGTCGCGAACGGACCCGGCGCCATGGCGTTGACGAGAATGCCATGGCCAGCCAGTTCCAGCGCCGCCTGACGGACGAGCTGCGGCAGGCCGGCTTTCGAGAACACATAGGTCGCCGACACATGCACCTCCGGCATGAGCGTCGAAACCGACGAGGTCACGACGATGCGGCCGCCGCCCGATGCCTTCATATGCGGCACCGCTGCCTGGATCGTGGCGAAGACGGACAGATAATTCGTCGTCACGACGCGGTCGATATCCTCATCCGCCATCGCCTCGATGGTCCGCGCGGTGTCCCGGCTGCGGTCCGGCTGGAGAAAGCCCGGCCCGCCCGAAATGCCGGCATTGGCGAAGACGACATCGAGACGCCCCTCAGCGTCCGCGACTTCGGAAAACGCCGCACGCAGGGCGGGCCGGTCGGTCACGTCCACCACCACGCCACGCACATCGCCGTGTCCGCTCAGAGCGGAGACCGCCTGTTGCAAGGTATCGGGATTGCGATCCATCAGGATGACGTGGGCGCCATTGGCCGCCATCGCCTCGGCGCATGCATAGCCGATGCCGCTCGCGCCGCCGGTGACAACGGTGATCCGACCCGCCACGTCGAATAGTTCCGCGGTTTTCATATGTCCTCCCGATGCCATCGTTGCGCGGCGATCAGCCACCGGCTTTTCCGATCACGGACAGGCGGCCGGCGCGTTCCGCGGCGCCGGCCCATGATGAGCGCCCGGCGGCCGGCTGGTAAAGGGCATAGCTCTCAGGCGTCGGCCGCCACGCGTCGGACAGGCCGACCACTGTTTCCGCCGCGCCGAGCTGGAGAAACCCGTCAGGCTCCGCAACGGCTGCAAGGCGCTGCAACACGTCCTGTTTGGTCGGCATGTCGAAATAAATCAGGACGTTGCGGCAGAAGATGACATCGAACCTACCCAGCGGCGTCAGACTGTCGAGCAGGTTATGCTGCTGGAAACGCACCATGTTGCGGATCAGCGGGGAGATGCGCCAGCGCTCGCCCTCCTGCGTGAAATATTTGATCAGCAACAGGATCGGCAAGCCGCGCTGGACCTCGAACTGGCTGTAGGCGCCTTCGCGCGCGCGGGAGAGCGCGTCCGCGGACAGGTCCGTCGCCAGAATGTCGATCCGCCAGCCGCGCAGCGCCGCATCCATCTCCCTCAGCGCCATCGCGAGGGAGTAAGCTTCCTGCCCGGTCGAGCAGGCCGCGCACCAGATGCGGATATGGCGCCGCGATGCGCGCGCGGCGAGCAAGGCCGGAAGCACGGTTTCCCGGAAAAGCTGGAACGGCGTGCGGTCGCGGTAGAACAGCGTTTCCCGGGTCGTCATGGCCTCCACGACCTCCGTGACCAGAGCTTCGCTGTCCTTCCGCCGCAGTCGGGATATCAGCGTCTCCAGCGTATCGAAGCCGGCCTTGCGCGCGACCGGCATCAGCCGGCTCTCGGCCAGATACCGCTTCTCCGGCGACAACGCGAGGCCGGAGCGCTCCTTGAGCAGCCGTCGCAGAAAGTCGAAATCCATCGGCATCATGTCGCGGACCTTCCGAACAACGTCCGCAGCCGCGATGCCATGGCATTGGCACCGACGAGTTCCGAACACGCCCCGGTCCGCGCCGTGGCGCCCGGCATGCCCCAGACGACGCTCGACGCCTCGTCCTGGGCGATGACGCTGCCGCCGGCCTCCACGATCCGCGCGGCGCCCCGCGCGCCGTCAACACCCATGCCCGTCAGCACCGCCGCCAGCACCGCCCTTCCCCACGTCGTGGCGGCGGATTCGAACAGGATATCCACCGCCGGCCTGCAATGATGCAGGGGCGGGCCGTCATCGAGCACCGCGACGGGTTCCCCGCCACGACGTTCGACCCGCAGATGGTGGCCGCCGGGAGCGACATAGGTTCGTCCGGCCCGGATCGGCTCGCCCTGCGCGGCTTCCGCCGCTGGCCGTCCCGAGACCCGCGCAAGATGCTCCGCCAGCACGGAGGTGAACGGAGACGGCATATGCTGGACGAGAACGACCGGCACATGGTCGATCACCGGCCCGAGGCCGGCGAACAGTTGCGCCAGCAACTGCGGTCCGCCCGTCGAGGCGCCCAGCAGCAGCACATGGGGCGTGAAAGGCGACATCGGCCGCAGCCGGATCGTCTCCCGGCCGCTCGCATGGAGCCGCCGACCCGCCTCCGGCTGGGGATCGTGCCGGAGCGTCTCTGCGGGCCGTTGCCGGACGGCGGCTTGCGCCCATCGCGGCTGGGGCGCTGAAAGTCCGCGGCGGGCGCTGCCCAGTTCGCGGACTTTCCGCACGAGACCGTGCCTGAAATCGGCCCCTTCAGCGAGCGCATCCCGGGCATTCGGCTTGGCGATATAATCGGCGGCGCCCCGCATCAGCGCCTGGATGCTGGCGTCCGCATGGCGGCGCGTGAGCGCCGAAACCATGATGATCGCAACCCCCGGCCGCTTCTCCAGCAGCAGCGGCAGCGCGGAGATGCCGTCCATTTCCGGCATCTCGACATCGAGCAGCACGACATCCGGCGCCGCCCGGACGATCTCTTCCACAGCCGCCTGACCGTTCCGGGCGACCGCCGCGACGCGCATGTCGGGTTCCGCCGCGATCCAGCCGCTGAGCAGCGCACGGACGAAGGCCGAGTCGTCGACAATCATGACCCGAAGCGGAGTCTGTCCGCCGGGCGAGGTCATGATCACGGGGCGGGCGTGGGTTTCACTCATCGCAGCAATGCCGGTGCTCCAGGCCCGCAGCATGCGGGCGGCAACTTAGCTAGATCAGGCCGATCTCCTGGAACTTGGCCTCGACGATCTCCTTGTCGAACGGCTTCATGATGTATTCGTCCGCACCCGCGTGCATGGCGCGGGCGATATGGGCGACATCGTTTTCGGTCGTGCAGAACACAACCTTCGGTACGTTTCCGTTCGGCATGCGCCGCAGGGCCCGCAGGAATTCATAGCCATCCACATTCGGCATGTTCCAGTCGAGCAGGATGGCGTCGGGCATGCTCATGCGGCAGGCTTCTATGGCCTGCTGACCATCCTCCGCCTCTGCCACGTCGAAGCCGAGCCCTTCAAGGATGCGTCGGGCCACCTTCCGGATGACATTCGAATCATCGACCACCAGAGCCGTTTTCATCTCAATCCCTCCGCTCCTCATTCGTCTGCCGGCGCCGCGGCGCCCGTCCGTTCTTCGCTGGCGATAGCGCCTGTCTTCAGGATCCGATCCACATCGAGCACCACCAGAAGCTCGTCCTCGACCTTGCAAACGCCGGCGGATACCCGCCTCAGCGGTTCGTCGAGATTGACAGGGTTTTCCTGAATATCTTCCGTCGCAAGGCGGCGCACCTCGTCCAGCGCATCGACCATCAGCCCATAGGAATCTCCGCCCTCGTCCACACCGATCGCAAGCGCGCCGTCCGCATATGCCGGCATCGCGAAATGGCTGCGCAGATCGATCATGGTCACGATGCGCCCACGGAGATTGAGAACGCCGGCGATATCCTTGCCCGCAGCCGGGACCGGCGTGATCGCCTGGGGCGAAAACACCTCGCGGGCACGCGCAATCGGAATGCCGACAAGCTGGCCGCCGATGCGGGCCGTCACGAACTTCCGTTCCGGCGCGCTCATGCTGCATGCTCCCCGGCGGTCTGTTCCTTCAGGGCGGCGATCAGGCCGCTGCGATCGAACTTCGCGACGAAATCATCGAACCCCGCTTCGCGGCCGCGCCGGACGATATCCTCGGAGATGCGCGCTGAAAGACCGATGAAAGACAGATGCGCCGTCGCCGCAGCGCCGCGCAACGCCTCGCAGAGCTGGAAGCCATCCATGCCCGGCATCTCGGTGTCGGCAATGACGACATCCAGCCGCCCGCCCCTGCCGATCAGATCGAGCGCCCCGGCCGCCGAAGACGCCACGACGACCTCGAAGCCGGCAGCCTGGATCACGGGCTTGAGCATGTCGCGGAAAAAGGCTGCGTCATCGACCAGCAGAACCTGCGGGCGGGTCGCGGCGGAACCCGCCGCCTTCGCGCACCAGTCGGGGAACACGGACTGAAAATGATGCCCGATATCGAGAATGTCGGTCGCGCAGCCCGCAACGATGGCGGATCCGACAGTGCCGGGCTGCGAAGCCGCGATTTCGATATCGAGCCGGTCCTCCACGATGTCCACGATCTCGTCGATCATCAGGCCCAGAGTCCTGTCGCCATCGGCAAACATCAGGACCGGCTGGAGGCCGCTGCCGCGCAACGCGACATGCTCGTTCGCGGCACGCACGGGAACAAGGCGATCGCGGTGCCGGAGCAGCCAGCCGGATTCCGCTGGCTCAAGCTGTGAAACGTCGATTTCTTCGAGCCGCGCCACAAGCGAGACCGGCACTGCCTTGATCTGTCCGGGACCGGCCCTGAACAGCAGCAGCGATTCACGGCTGCGGCCGCCCTCGCCCTGATCGGCCGCACCCGCCGCCGGCATTGCATTCTGGGCCTTGCTGGTCACGCCCAGCACGCGCGCCGCGTTGTTCGGATCGATGATCATGATCACCGCGCCGTCACCCAGGATCGTCATTCCCGAGAAAGCATGAATATGCCGCAGCCGGCGAGACACCGGCTTCACCACGATTTCAGCGGTCTGCACCACGTCGTCCACGATGATTCCGAAACTGTCCTGGCCGGACTGCATCACTACGATCAGATCGCTGCCGTGGCTTTCGGCGGCGTCCTGTCCCAGCAGCTCACTGAGCGGCAGCAGGGGCAGCAGCTTGTTTTCCACCCGCAGAACGCCGGCCGAGCGCAGCCGCTCGATGCGCTGGTCGCCCTTCTCCCGCACGCGGATCAGTTCGCGCACCGCAACCTGGGGCACGGCATAGCGTCCGCCCGCACCCGAGACGATCAGCGCCGGCATGATCGCGAGAGTGAGCGGAATCTTGATGACGATGCTCGTGCCGCGCGCAGCGACGGACCTGACGTCGATGGTGCCGCCGATACGGTCTATATTGTTGCGCACCACATCCATGCCGACACCGCGGCCGGAGAGATGCGTCACCTGCGATGCCGTGGAAAATCCGGCTGCGAAGATGAAGCTATAGACCTGTGCGTCCGACAGCGTGGAAAGGTCGTCCTCGCTCGCAAGGCCGCCCGCCAACACCCGCGCCCGTATCCGCCCCGCGTCGAGCCCGCGCCCGTCGTCGCTGATCTCGATGACGATCTGGCCGCCTTCGTGATAGGCCGAAAGCCGGATGATGCCGCATTCCGGCTTGCCTGCGGCAACACGTTCCGCAGGCAGCTCGATGCCGTGATCCGCCGAATTGCGCACCATGTGCAGAAGCGGATCGCGGATCACGTCGAGAACCTGGCGATCCAGTTCGGTGTCGCCGCCCTGCATCTCCAGCTCGATATGCTTGCCCAGTTCCGTCGAAAGATCGCGCACGATGCGCGGCAGCTTCTGCCAGGCCGTGCTGATCGGCTGCATGCGGGTTTTCATGATGCCGTCCTGCAGGGCGGCGGTCGCATTGGACAACTGCTGCAAGGGCGACCTGAATTCCGAGATGCCGTGGCGGGCGTCGATTTCCAGAAGCTGGTTCCGGGTCAGCACCAGTTCGGACACCATCGTCATCAGATGTTCGAGCGTGTCGAGCTGAACCCGGATGGATCGCTTGACCTGATCGGCGGATGCTTTATCCGGCGCATCGCGGTCCGCGACGGCGGGTCCGGGCGGCGCGAGGTCTGCGGGCTGCCGCTCCCGGGCGGCGGGCGGCGTGGAAGATTTTGGCGCGGAAGGACTCGACGTGGAAGATTTTGGCGCGGAAGATCTTGGCGCCGGTCCCGGCGTCTCCCTGAACGCCCGTTCCAGTTCATCGAGCGTGGCCTCGCCGGGGCGCAGCGGACGTTCGAGCACCTGATAAACCAGCGTGCCGGCGCTGGTGGCGGCACGCGCCGGGGCCACCCCGTCCTCGGCGACCATGGCATGCAGGCGGGAGATCAGATCGTCGTCATCGCCCGCCGGCTCGGCCTTATTGCGCTCAAGCTCCTCCAGCAGATCCTTCACGCGGTCGAGTGTCGCCAGAACCAGCGAGACGGCATCGGCGCGAACCGGCATGCCGTTGCGGAAGCGGTCCATCAGCGCTTCCGCCGCATGGGTCAGCGCCTCCAGCCGCGGCAGATTGAGAAAGCCGCAGGTCCCCTTGATGGTGTGAACGAGCCGGAAGATGTTGCCCAGAATGGCAGCATTGTTCGGCTCCTGTTCGAAGCGGACGAGTTCGACATCGACAGTGTCGAGATTCTCGCTCGTCTCCGTCAGGAATTCCCGGAGCAGGTCGTCCATGACGCTCAACGCCTTCACGCAACACAACATGCGCGAAAGCCGCCGGCCGCGCGACCGGCAGTATTCATCCGTAAGGGTTTAATTTGTGTTGCCGGTCCGGCCCGTTAACGCGCCGTTAAGGCTGCGCGGCCGCGCCTGCTTCACACGGCCTTGACGACGATGCCCCCGTCCTCGGAGGCGATCGAGACGGCCAGCCCGCAGGTGCGCGCCAGCAGGCCGGTATAATAGGGCTGGATGGCATGGGCATCGACCACGCCATTCTCCGGCGCGGCATCCAGCAGCGCCGGAATGGCCTGCGGCACGCGGGCGATCGTGCCGGTCGCGCCGATGCGGAAGGCCATCGCATCGCCCTCCCCGATGGGGTCCACCGTCATCACCCCGCCGCGCGGGATCGCCTGCCCGGCGAGCACCATCATGTTCAGCAGCAGCTTCACGCGGTTCTTGTCGAGGAAGGCGCGGGGCACGTTCCAGACCACCCTGGTCTTCTCGTCCTCGAACTGGCCGCGGGCCACCTTCTCCGCATCGCCGAGATCGATCTGCGCGCCGGCAGAGCCGGCGGCCCCGAAGGCCAGCCGGCAGAACTGCAAGCGGGCGGAGGCCGTCCGGGCGCTCTTGCGGATCAGATCGAGCGCGAATTCACGGGTTTCCTCGTCGCTGTCCTTGTCGTCCAGAACCTCGATGCCGTTGACGACCGCCCCGGTCGGGCTGATGAGGTCATGGCACACGCGCGAGCACAGCAGGGCCGCAAGGTCGAGGTCGCCAAGAGTGACAGTCTGTGTGACAGTCTCAGTCACGGTCTCCGCCATTGTTCGCTCCACTGGATGAATTCGGCTGAGGAAATGACCACGGCCAGCCGTGGCGCGCCGCACGAATCGGCTGTTCTGCACATCCCTGCGGGGATACAAGCGGACAGCCCCGATGCCAAGACGGGACCGGATCGCCCGAACCGAGCGGGCGCGGAGGAGAGACAGACGTGAGGCGGCCCTGGTCTTCGGCTTCGGAAGGTGCTCGCCTGCGTGACGAACTGGTCACCATCGCCTCGGGGGCGGCGGCCGCCATCATGGCCGTCCGCGCGGGCAATCTCGGCGTTCATCTCAAGGCCGACCACTCCCCCGTCACCGCCGCCGACACCGCCGCGGAAGCCGTCATCCTCAGGGGCCTCGCCGGCGTGCTGCCTGCCCTGCCGGTGATTTCCGAGGAATCCGCCGCGCCGCCGCGCCTTGATGGAAGCCGGGCTTTCGTGCTGGTGGACCCGCTCGACGGCACCCGCGATTTCATCAGCGGCTCCGACGAATTCACCGTGAATATCGCGGTGGTGGCGGACGGCGCGCCGGTGCTCGGCGTTGTCGCCGCGCCGGCCCAGGGCCTCGTCTTCACCGGCCTTGCCGGCTTCGGCGCGGAGCGGATGGCGCTGGCGCCGGGCGCGCCGGTGGCCGCCGCGGCCAACCGCACCTCCATCGCCACCCGGGCGGCGCCCCCGGCCGGGCCGGTCGCGCTGGTCAGCCGGTTCCACCGCGACGCCGCGACGGACGCCTGGCTGGACGGGTATGCCGGCCTCGTCAGGCTACCCTGCGGCTCGTCTCTGAAATTCTGCCGGATCGCGGAAGGTCTGGCGGATGTCTATCCACGGCTGAGCCCAACCTCGGAATGGGACATCGCCGCCGGCCATGCGGTGCTGGTCGCCGCGGGCGGCTCCATGACCGCTCCCGATGGCGCGTCGATTCACTATGGCGGAAGGGACGGCCGCTTTCCCGTGCCCGGCTTTCTCGCCGCCGCGGACCGGACCCGGTGGCTCTGAGCGTCAGGGCGACAGGGTTTTCATGACAGCCGGCCAGGCCCGGCCCGCATCGTCGAGGACGCCGGCGGGGATTTTCAGGAAACGTTGCCGGTTGGCGTCGGTGGAGAAAAGGTAAAGGCGCTGCCGGTGCACCGCCCATAGGCGCGGGTCGCCAGCGACCGGAAATCCATCTCCCAGCGCGACCGGATCATAGCCTCCGAAGCCGGGCCGATAGACATCGGGATCACGGACGAAAGCCGCCCGGTTGCCCGTGTTGCGGAACCGCCATGCGATGCCTTCCAGCACATATTCATGCTCGCGCCGCCCCTCCAGCGCCGCGCCCTCGGTAAAGAAGGCAACGGGATCGAAGCCGCTCAGCGCGAGCCCGCTGGTGCGGTCCGTCACCACCAGCTCCGTAGTGGCTGCGCGCGTCAGGACCCCTGCAGAGGCCCAGACCACCGCGACGGCGGCGGCCAGCCCCGCTGCGCGGCGCAGGACCCCGCCCCCACGACGCCGCGCTAAAGTCACAGTCTTCAACACATCATCAACCCGAATCAGCCTGACTCTGGGGCGGCTGATCCAACTTCGCAGGAATCAGTCCCATCGTTTTTATTTGAGCATGATCTCGCCCGAAAACCGGTGTCCAATTTTCGGGATCATGCTCCAGGCCGCCGGCACGACCCGCATGGTCGCACCGGCGGACCATGGGCCAAGGAGTTTCCGGATGCGCTTTCTTTTGCGGACTGTCTTGCTGACGCTGACGATGACAGGTCTGGTGACGGCCCTGGGCGCCGCGCTCGCGACGGCTCAGCAGCGGGCCGCGCCGCCGCCTGCCCGCTTTTCCAACAACGAGATTCTCAACCAGGGCCACCAATTCTTCGGCTCCCTGTCCCGGGGGCTGGCCAGCGTGGTCGAAAAGGCGACCAGCCAGTGGGGCCAGCCCAACGGCTATATTCTCGGCCAGGAGGGGTCCGGAGCTTTCATCGCCGGTCTGCGCTACGGCGAGGGCGTGCTCTACACTAAGAATGCCGGCGACCTGAAGGTGTTCTGGCAGGGGCCTTCACTCGGCTTTGACTGGGGCGGCGACGGCGCCCGGACCATGATGCTGGTCTACAACCTGCCCGCCACGGGCGCGGTCTATCAGCGCTTTGGCGGCATCGACGGCTCCGCCTATCTGGTGGGCGGTTTCGGCATGACCGCCCTCACGGCCAACAACATCGTCATCGTGCCGATCCGGTCCGGTGTCGGACTGCGCCTGGGCGCAAGCATCGGCTATCTGAAATTCACCCCGCAATCGACCTGGAATCCCTTCTGAGGCCGGCGCCGCGCTGGCTCTCGCCCTCCGGTCGTGGCATTCTTGAAGCTGGTATCGTCCGCGCTCCGGCCACGCATCGCCGGACCGGGCGCGAACGGGTTCGGGCCGCGCTGGCAGCCCGAGAGCAAGGCACCGGCTGATGATCGAACCGGCGATGTATTTCACAATCGGCGTGCTCATCGCCCTGCTGTTCACCATCGCTCTGATTCCGCTTGTCCATAATCGGGCCGAGCGTCTCACGATCAAGCGGCTGGAAGCCGCCGTTCCGGTTTCCCTGGTCGAAATCGAGGCGGACAAGGACCAGCTTCGCGCCGATTTCGCGATGACCGCCCGCCGGCTGGAAACAACCATCGAGCAGCTTCGCGCCAACACCGCCATCCAGATGGCCGAGATCGGCCGCAAGACCGAGGGCATCGCCCGTCTCAAAGCGGAACTGGACGAGAAAACCGCAGCCCTCGACGCGACGGACGCGCGCGCGCACGCCCTCGATACGCAAGCCCGGACGGCCGAGGATGAACTTGCCCGGCGGGGCGCGGCGCTCGACGAAGCCGAACAGCGGTTCGCGGCACGGGAGGCTGAGCTGGCGAGCCGCGCGGCCAGCCTGAACGACCAGTCCCGTTCCAGCGAAAGTCACCGGGTGGAAGTGCTGGCGCTCCAGACCCAGGTGGAGGCGCTCAAAAGCCGGCTCGACCAGACCGAGCGGGAAGCCAGGGACGCCTCCGTGCGGCTGAAGGCTGAAAGCATCCGCGCCGAGGACGCCATGCACCAGCTCGCCGGCATGACCGGCAAGGCCGACGAGGCTGAGCGGCAGGCCGCCGAGACCTGGAATCTTCTGCGACGCCACAACAGTGAGGCCGATCAGGTCCGCGCGCGCATTCAGGAGCTTGAAGCCCGCCTCGCCGAGCAGGGCCGCCTCCTCGTCCAGAAGGATCATGAACTGGCCCGCCTCGGAGCGAATTCCGCCGCCCGGAACACGTCCGCCTCTACCGTTGCCGAAGGCTTCGGAGGTCGGATCGGCGCGATTGCCGCCGAGATTGCGCAACTGACGGCCCTGCTCGAAGGACCGGATTCACCGATACTCGCCACGCTGGCGACCGCTCCGCCGCCCGTGGCGAACGACGCCGCCACGAACCGTCTGCTGGCCGATCTGGGCATGACATCCGACAGCCCCATACTCGCGGATCGGATTCGCCTCCTTCAGCACCGCGCCGCCAAGGCCGCTGCCGGCGCGGATGCGAACAGAACCGCCGGTGTGGCTTGACACTGTTTCGACCGCTCCCCTATTAGGTGCCATCCACGGTGCGGGCGCTTAGCTCAGCGGGAGAGCGTTCCCTTCACACGGGAGAGGTCATAGGTTCAATCCCTATAGCGCCCACCATGGAAATCGCTGATATTTAAGCGAAACTCCCGTCCCGAGATGATCGTCCGACACCGCCCGGAAGTCTTCCGGGCGACACTCGCTTGCATCAGCCGCGCCGATCCCCTCCCGGCGGCTGCAGGCGATGCCCGGATATCGCCCGGCGCAAGCCGGCTACTGCTTTTCGATCCGCGCCATCTCCACCAGTCGCGCCCAGGTCTTGATATCTTCCAGAAGATAGGCGTTGGCCTTTTCGGCTGACATCACGAGGACATCGGCACCGTTTCTGATCAGGAACTCGGCCGTTTCAGGATCGGCGAGCGCATCGGCGAACCAGCGATTGATCGTGTGCGCGATGGGGTCCGGAGTTTTTGCCGGCACCATGGCCGCCCACCATCCGAGCAGGTCGATATCGATGCCCTGCTCCTTGAGTGTCGGAATATCTCCGGTCGGCCGGAAGCGTTCCTCCGCGGTGACGGCGAGGATGCGCAGCCGCCCCTCTTTCTGTTGAGCAAGGGCCATCGTCGGATCGAAGACGGCAAAGTCGAGCGAGCCGCTGGCCAGATCGTTCAGCGAGTCGATGGCGCTTTTGTAGGCGACATCGACCGTCTGGAGATTTGCTGCGGTCTTGTAGGATTCCCCGATCACCTTGGCGAAGGGGTTTGAAAAGGCGTAGCTCGCC
>DATMEW010000149.1:0-47801 GCA_035556495.1 Xanthobacteraceae bacterium
TCGCGCGGACATAGCCGCCGAGCTTGATGCAGGTCTCAGTGCCGGGCACATAGAAATAACCAGCGCCGTAGAGATCGCAAATCTTCACGTAAGAGACCGGCTTGGCCTTCACGGGAAGATCGGCAGCCTGCGCCCCGGTGAGGGCCATCAGCCCCGCCGCTCCGCCGAGAAGAAGACTTTTCACTATTTTCACTACATATCCCCCCTTTAAGGTGAGCCCCACGTTCGTGAGAAAATCCGCCACCATCGACGAGCTGTCGAAAGTGAACCTGTCCCCATTGCCGCCTGCCACACTCCCGCCTTGCAGCGTCGAGTGAGCGCAAGCAACGACAATTCAACGACGCATCGATAGCGACTTTGGAATCGTCAAAAGGAGTTATGCAGCTATCCGATCTGAGAACGATGCGACAATGTAACGCAAGAAAGATTCAGATCCGACAAAATCCGCCGCAAGTCCGCGATAAGTCATTGAATAACAATGGCGAACATTTATGCCACACCTCGTGAGAAATGATAGCAGCGCCGTGTTTCTTCGAGATGACATCGTGATGTTATTTCACAGATTGAATTGCGATTATTCCGCTCCAGCGAGATGACGTTATGCGCCGATAGCTCATCGCTCTCGACAACTGTGACGGCGGCCTGCACTGCACAAATTCCGGCAAGCATGAAATACAGACGGTGAATGTTATTCCTGCATGCCGCTGCATCAGGCGGGCCTTGCATGAAGCAATGCTCCATCTCGCTCTAGCCAACACAGTCAAACGTCATAACTTCATCGGAAAATTTTGCGCGCCGGCGCCCCTGCCGGCAGGACAGCCCTATCCGGCAAGATTCTCGAACCGAGGCCCGCAAGCTGCCACGGGAAAGGCTTGGCTCCCTCTCCTGAGCCAGTTATCCTGAGGGCATGGCGTGTGCTGCGTGCGCCGGGGAGCCTTCCCCTATACGGAGATTTGTCGGCACCTCGCGGGGCGGATCATGTCTTCGAAAGCGCACTCTGAGCGGCCGGCCGGCCGCATCCGCAATACCCTTCGCAAGTTTCTGGATAACGCCGCGTCCGGCGGCCTCGTTCTCATGGCGGTGGCCGCGCTGGCCATTCTCATCGCCAATTCGCCGCTGGGGCCGGCCTATTTCAGCCTGCTGAAAATCCATATCGGCCCGCTGAGCCTGCTGCACTGGATCAATGACGCTCTGATGGCGCTGTTCTTCCTGATGGTCGGGCTGGAGATCAAGCGCGAGATGCTGGACGGCCAGCTTTCGAGCTGGCCCCGCCGCATCCTGCCCGGCGTTGCCGCAGCGGCGGGCATGGCTGTCCCGGCACTGATCTATCTTGCATTCAACAGCGGGCATCCCGAAACCGCCCGGGGCTGGGCCATTCCTGCCGCGACCGATATTGCCTTCGCCCTCGGCGTGCTGTCGCTGCTGGGACCGCGCGTGCCGGTCTCGCTCAAGATCTTCCTTGCGGCGCTCGCCATCCTCGATGACCTCGGCGCGGTGATCGTGATCGCCATCTTCTATACGAGCGATCTCTCGGTCCCCTATCTGATCGGCGCCGGCATCGTTTTCGGCATTCTGATGCTGCTCAACCGTGGACGGATAAACAGCCTGAGCCTTTATCTTCTGCTCGGTGCGCTGCTCTGGCTGCTGGTGTTCTGCTCGGGCGTCCATGCGACCATCGCTGGCGTGCTGCTGGCGCTGACCATTCCGATCCGACTGACACCGGGAACGCCGGAAGCCGCGCCGGCGACCTCCCCGCTTCATCGCCTGGAACAGGCGCTGCACGTTCCGGTCGCCTTCATCGTCGTGCCGATCTTCGGATTTGCCAACGCCGGCGTGTCCTTTGCGGGCGCAACCCTTGAGACCTTCACCGATCCGCTGACCATGGGCGTGGCCATGGGTCTCGTGCTTGGCAAGTTGATCGGCGTTTTCGGCGCGATTCTTCTCATGGTGCGGCTGAGACTGGCCGACCTGCCGGCCGGCGCCAGTTGGATGCAGGCTTTCGGAGTCGCGCTGCTCTGCGGCATCGGCTTCACCATGAGCCTGTTCATCGGCATGCTCGCCTTCGATGACCCGCTGCTGCAAAGCGAGGTGAAATTCGGCATCCTCACCGGCTCGCTCATAGCAGGCATTGCCGGCTTTCTGGTGCTGAGATTCAGCCATCGGGAGCGGATCGAGCCGCAGCCGGCAACCTGAAAAGCTGCTGGGCCTTTGCCATGGCGACTGCGCGGTCGGCCTCTGCCAACTGAGGCGGTTCAACCGAGCCAGGTCAGCGGGGCAATCAGTCTAGAATACATCTAAATGATTGATCATGCAGGAAATTTCCGACTGACATAGCTATGGTCCGGTGGGGTTGGCGTTGCTTTCAAGGAAGGCGGCCTGATGGCTGCATCGACAATCCCTGCTAGGGACTGCACTTCGTATCGTCGGATCGCAAGCACGACGACCACCCGCCAGGTATCGGGAGTCATGTCGCCGCGACAGGCGCTGAACGTGATGCTGGGCGGCACCGGCATCACGATCCGCATCACCGGACCCGCCTCGGCAGCTTTGACCGGTCCGGCCGTCACAGGTTCGACACAGCCCCCCCGATCCGGAAGAGGCGCTTGTGCTGGACACGATCAACATCGGCGGCGGCGCTGGGCCGATTGGCGCTGCCGACAAACCCTATGAAACCGCAGGCTCACTATCCCATATCTCGCGAGAAGACATCGACCGCGTTCCACCGGTCTCCACCAGCGACGTGTTCGGCACCACGCCGGGCGTCATTTCAGCCGGCGGCCATTCGGGCATATCGATCAATCCGAACATCCGTGGCCTTCAAGGCATGGGGCGCGTCAACACCACCGTGGACGGCGCCCGGCAGACGTCAAGCTCCTACCGTGGCTATAGCGGCAACCGGGACGAGGTCTTCGTCGATCCCGACATGATCGGCGGCGTCGATATCTCCAAGGGGCCAAGCGAAAGCGTCGAGACCGGCACGATCGCGGGGACGATCAACTTCCGCACCCTTGAGGCGAGAGATATCGTCAAGGACGGCGACAGCCACGGGGTCCGCTTCAGAACCAGCCTGGACACCAGCACCATTGCGCCACGGCCGCCCAGCATGTTCCCGACCTTGTGCCGGACCAGACGGCGCAGTCCCGCGAGTCGATCTTCAACGGAGCCATGTATTCAGGCAGCTTTGCCGTGGCCGCGATGAAGGAGAATTACGAATACGTGCTGGCCTATTTCAAGCGCGATCAAGGCAACTATTTCGTCGGCACGAGGGTGCCGGACGGCATCGCCTTCAGAACCGGCAATCAGACCTGGGGCAATAGGTATGCCAATGCCAGGGTGCCGGCGGGCACGGAAGCCTTCAACACATCGGAGAACACCGATTCCTTCCTGGCCAAGGGAAAAGTGAAATGGGGGGACGGCCATTCGCTGGAGCTGGGATACCTGCATTTCGGGTCCGACTATGGCGAGATCAGCGAATTCAACATTGCCCCCACCGGGCTGTTCGCCGTCTATGGCCAGCTTCCGCTGCTGGCGATGCGGGTCGGGACCTATACGGCCAAGTACCGCTATCAGCCGTCAGACAATCCACTCCTGAACGTCCGCGCCAATCTTTGGCACAGCGACCTCGGCGCGAATATGGAATCAGGACGACAGGCGGGGACATCGGCAACATCTCGACCTTCTCGACTCCGCTCGGGAAATTGATCTGGGATAATGGCGCGGAGATGGTCCGCGAACATGCGCGGTCGGACCAGTATCCGACCACGATCACCGGCTCCGGAGGCTGGATGACCCCGGGCCCGACAGGCCAGCGCCTGCTCCGCGGCGCTTTCACCAAAGCAACCCTGAAGCCGTTCGACTGGCTCTCGCTCTCGGCAGGGGGCCGTTACGACCAGCACGAGTCGAAGGGTGAAGGATATCTCGCCAAGTTTCAATGCGGAGGTTGTGGTGACACCGCTGGAAGGCTTCCTTCCTTGACGGAATCAGGCTGGGCAATGTGCGCTCGGGCGTGACATCGTCCTATTCCTATCAAACGATCGCGGGATATACACCCGATCCGCGGCCGGGCCGTCCCGACAAGCGGCCACTCCACCCGCGTTTACGCCGGTTTCCGAGGTGGATGTGCTCACCGCGCTTGGCTGGCTCTATGTCGCGGAAGGCTCCAATCTCGGCGCAGCGTTCTTGCTGAAGGAAGCAATCAAGCTCGGCCTCAACGATGGATTCGGCGTGCGGCATCTGGCAGCCGCCCCTGAAGGCCGCGGTCTGCACTGGAAGACTTTCACGGCGGCGCTCGATACAGTGGCGCTGACGCCGGAGGAAGAGCAGCGAGTGGTAGCCGGCGCAAAAGCTGCCTTTGCGCGGGTGCAGCACGCCGTCGATTACAGCTTCGGCTGATAACCGGAAGTGCGCTTACCGCCGCTATCGGATTCACAGGCTTTCAACAGCCGCAGCGGTTGCAACGCAGTTCAAACGGCCTTTCGCCATTGGCGCGCGAGGAAGATTGGTCGTCCTCCGTGGCATTGCAACCGTAGTTGCGAAGGGAGCCGGACCGAAGAGATGGTGAGCAGAAGCAGAAAAGCCGCTTTCCTGGCGCTTGGCATGCTGATGCTGGGATTGGGCGTTATCGGCGCATTTCTTCCGGTGATGCCCACCACCATCTTCATCATTCTCGCGGCATGGTGCTTCGGCCGCTCTTCTCCGCGCCTGGAAACATGGCTGCTTCATCACCCTGTTTTCGGGCCATCGCTGCGGCAATGGCGAGAACAGGGGAGCATCCCCACGCCTATCAAGATTATCGCGGTGACCGGAATGGTTGCAGGCTATGCGATATTCTGGATCACCTGTTCGCCTGCGCCTTGGCTGGCGTTGGCAGTCGGCGCGGCCATGGTCGCCGCAGGCATCTATGTGGTGACAAGACCGGCGCCGGTTGGGATTACATAGAATCCCTCCCTTCCTCCGGCTCTTCAGATCTCCCGACAGACCCCGGCAGGCGTCCCGATGAGCTTCCGGCAGGCGTTCGGAGAAGGCGCACACCCCGATCCCATCGCCGCCGCGGTCCCAATGCCCCGCCGTGGTTTTCCCCGGCGGCATCAGTCGCGCCAGACGGGTGGATCAGATTTCTTTCGGAAACCGCGATCCCGCCGAAACTATACTGATGCGAGGCCGTCCCGTTTCCCGCGGGGCCGGCGTCTTTGTCCGTCGGGTAGCGGGTCGGGGATGCGGGGGTGCCTGGCGGCCACGGTGAGGTCCCGCCCGATCTGAGCGAGTTATAAGGCTCGCCGACGCTAACTTGTGGCCAGCCCTGTGGCGAAAAGCAAAAGAGCGACGCAAATCTGCGCCGCTCTTTTTGCGAGAAACACCCGTCCGACGGGCATTTTTTGAATGGTCGGAGTGATAGGATTTGAACCTACGACCCCCTCGTCCCGAACGAGGTGCTCTACCAGGCTGAGCCACACTCCGACAGTGCGCGGACTTATAGCCATCGGACCGGGCAGCCGCAAGGCCGGGCGGCGCGGATTTGTCGCTTCAGTGAAACTGTCCCCCGTGACCACTCTCCGGCTTGTGCCGCCGCCGCGAAGCCGCCATGAACCTTTCATGCCGCAGTCCCCGCAGTCCCCGTCCGCCACCCGGCTCACCCCCGCCACTCCGGTGGCCGTGGATGAGGCCGCCCGCCTGCTGCGCGCCGGCGGCCTCGTCGCGCTGCCGACCGAGACCGTCTACGGCCTCGCCGCAGACGCGACGAATGGCGCTGCCGTCGCCCGGATCTACGCCGCCAAGGGGCGGCCGAGCTTCAACCCGCTGATCGCCCATGTGGCGGATATCGCCGCCGCCGAGCGCCTCGCCCGATTCGCCCCGGACGCGGCGACGCTTGCGCGAGCTTTCTGGCCGGGTCCGCTGACGCTGGTGCTGCCGAAGGCCGGAACCGGCGGGGTCTCGGACCTCGCCACCGCCGGCCTCGATTCCGTCGCCCTGCGGATTCCGGACCATCCG
Source organism: Xanthobacteraceae bacterium (assembly GCA_035556495.1). Lineage (GTDB taxonomy): Bacteria > Pseudomonadota > Alphaproteobacteria > Rhizobiales > Xanthobacteraceae > CANKHJ01. The sequence continues at coordinate 5,989 of DATMEW010000149.1, forward strand.
GTGGCGCGCGCCCTGCTGGAGGCATTTGGCGCGCCGCTCGTCGCCCCTTCGGCAAACCGGTCCGGCCATGTCTCACCGACCACGGCGGCCCATGTGCTGGCGGATCTGGAGGGCCGCGTGGATCTCATCCTCGATGCCGGCCCGACTCGTGTCGGCGTCGAATCCACCATCGTCGCCTGCCTCGACGAGCCCGTCCTGCTGCGTCCGGGCGGCATCTCCCGTGCCGAGATCGAACGGGTTCTGGGAAAGCCCCTTGCCGACGCCGCGCCTGTGGCGGCCGACGCGCCGCCCGCCCCCGGCCTGCTTGCCTCCCACTACGCACCGCACGCGCCCCTGACGCTCGATATCCGGGACTGGTCGCCGGACGATGCCGTGCTCGCCTTCGGACCGCTGCCGGCGAATGCGCCTCCCGCCGCCATGCTGCTGAACCTGTCCCCGAGCGGCGACCTGGTCGAGGCCGCCGCCAGCCTGTTCTCGCATCTGCGCCAGCTCGATGCCTCCGGCGCACCGCGGATCGTCGCAATGCCGGTGCCTGATGGCGGGCTGGGAGAAGCGATCAACGACCGGCTTCGGCGCGCCGCCGCGCCGCGGTGAGGCTTTTCCGAGCCGGCCCTGATTGATACGATGCCGCAGGACGCTGCGAGCGCCGCCATGCCCTACCTGAGAGAAACGCCGATGAACGTCGCCGAGAAGCCCGCGCAATTCGTCTCCCCCGACCTCGTCGCCCGTTTCACGCAGATCGTGGGCGAGAAATTCGCCATCACCGACAAGGACGCCCAGGCGCCCTATCTGGTCGAACAGCGCTACATGTATCCGGCCCATTCAGCCGTGATCCTGCGGCCGGGCTCGACGGCGGAAGTCTCCGCCATCTTGAAGCTCGCCAACGAGACCGGCACCGCCATCGTGCCTCAGGGCGGCAATACCGGCCTTGTCGGCGGCCAGACGCCCCATCACGGCGAGGTGCTGCTCTCGCTCAACCGCATGACCGCAATCCGCGAGATCGACGTCGCCTCCAACACCATGACCTGCGAAGCGGGCGTGACGCTGGGCGCGGCCCGCGCCGCGGCCGACGCGGCGGACCGGCTCTATCCGCTGCTGCTGCCCTCGGAGGGAAGCTGCACCGTGGGCGGCAATCTCTCCACCAATGCCGGCGGCACCCAGGCGCTGTCCTACGGCATCGCGCGCCAGCAGGCGCTCGGCCTCGAAGTGGTGCTGGCCGACGGCCGCGTGCTGAACAACCTCAACAAGCTCAAGAAGGACAACACGGGCTACGACCTCAAGAACCTGTTCATCGGCGCGGAAGGTACCCTCGGCATCATCACCGCCGCCGTGCTGCGGCTGATTCCAAAGCCCCGTTCGGTCGAAACCGCCTATGTCGGCGTTGAGTCGCCCGAATCGGCTCTTGAGCTGCTGATGCTGGCGAACAGCATGACCACGGAGATCACCAGCTTCGAGATCATGTTCCGGCAGGGCATCGACGTGGTGCTGACCCATATGAGCGGCTGCCGCGACCCGCTGCCGACCCGGCATCCGTGGTATGTGCTGATCGAACTGTCGTCCCAGAGCGCCACCGGCCTGCGCGAGCGGATGGAGGAGATTCTCGGCGCCGGCATGGAGCGCGGCCTCGTCATCGACGCCACCATCGCCGACAGCATCGACCAGCAGAAGGCTTTCTGGCGCGTGCGCGAATTGTTCGGCGACGCCCAGCGCGCCGATGGCGCCTCCATCAAGCACGACGTCTCGGTGCCGGTCGCGCAGGTACCGCGCTTCCTGCGCGAGGCCGGCGAGGCGGTGCAGAAGGTCTCACCCGGCGCGCGGCCGATGCCCTTCGGCCATCTCGGCGACGGCAACATCCATTACAACGTGCAGCAGGCCATCGGCGGCGACGGCAAAGCCTTCCTTGCGCAATGGGATGTGGTCAACGATGCGGTGTTCGATGTCGTCATGTCGCTCGGCGGCTCAATCTCGGCCGAACATGGCATCGGCGTGATGAAGCGCGACCACCTGCCCAAGGTGAAGGACCCCGTCGCCTACGACCTGATGAAGACCCTGAAGCAGACGCTGGACCCCAATGGCATTCTCAATCCCGGCAAAGTGCTCTGAGGGGTACGCTATCCGGACGGGCGCGGCGCCGGAGGCAGCCTGTTGAGACACCCCGAAAAGCGCGCTCCGAACGGCAAATCTGCCTGCTCTAGAATCCTGCCTGCTCTAGAATAAAGAGCCCTGCCGCTCGTCCGCGCCGGGCCGGCTGCTGCGGACGGGCACCGGCTTTGCCGCGGGTTCGGACTCCGGATGCTCCTCAGGGCGTGGCGCAGTCAGCGCGGGACCGTCATTCTCCGCCTTGTTGACGGCATCCGACACCGGCACGGCCGTCACCGCCTCGTCCGGCGCGGGGACCATCAGCCGGGCGGAGTCCCGCGCCGTCCCGTCTCCGCAATCCAGCCATTGCGCGAAAGCCTCAGGCGGGATCAGCACCGGCATGCGGTGATGGATCGACGAAAGCGTCCCATTGGCCTCGGTGGTGACGATGGCCGCGGTGTCGATCTCCTCGCCGTCCGGGCCGGTCCATGTCTCCCAGATGCCGGCCATGGCCATCGGTTCACCGGACGTCATGGCAACGAGATAGGGCGTCTTGCGCACGCCCCGTCCGGCCCCGGCGCCGGCCGGCTCGGTCCGCCATTCGTAGAAGCCGTCCGCCATGAATAGACAGCGCCGCCGCCGGATGGCGTTGCGGAAGGACGGCTTTTCCAGCACCGAATCCGCTCGCGCATTGTGAAGCTGGGCGAACTGGCGCGGGTCCTTGGCCCAGGACGGAACGAAGCCCCAGCGCACGAGGGCAAAGCGCCGCCGTCCCTCTGCCATCACCACCACCGGCACGGGCTGGGTCGGCGCGATGTTGTATCGCGGCGGAAAATTCGGCAGATCGTCATAGCCGAAATGCCGGCGCATCCGCTCCGGCGTCGATGTGATGAGGTAGCGCCCGCACATCCTTCCTGCCGACCATAGCGGCCCGCCGATTTCAACCGCCGCCGCCCGAACTTCACCGAAACCCACAATTTCATGCTTCCGAGGCCCATGACATGACCGATCCCCGCGCCTATCCGGACCGGCCGTTCCTGGCGGCCAGCGCCATGGTGCTGCGGGAGGGCCGCCTGCTGCTGGTGCGCCGGGCGCGGCCGCCGGCCCATGGGCTGTTCACCTTTCCCGGCGGGGTGGTCGAAATCGGCGAGACCGTGGAGGAGGCGCTGATCCGCGAAGTGGCGGAAGAAACCGGCCTGACGGTCGAGCCGCTGGCGCTGGCGGGGCATCGCGACGTCATCGTGCGGGACGAAGCCGGGCGGGTGCATCGTCACTTCGTCATCGTCGCCTTTCTCACGAAGTGGATCGCCGGCGAACCCGTGCTGAACGAGGAACTCGCGGAATATCGCTGGGTCGCGCCGGAGGACGTCGCATCGCTCCCGGTCACGGAGGGGCTGCCTGACATCGTGACAGCCGCGCTGCGCCATCTGCCGGCGTGACGGTGGCCGCCGGCTTGCAGGCGCTCGGCCCGAGGCGCATATCTGCCGTCGTGCAGATCAAGCTTTTTCCAGCATTGGGCTTTTCGCTCGCCATCGCGCTCGCAGGCCCCGCCGCCTTGTCCGCGCAGGAAGGCCAGGCCATCGCGCCGCCGCCGGTCATCGCGCCGTTCGATGCCGATTTGCAGCGGCTCGCGGAAATCTTCGGCGCGCTGCATCATCTGCGCGCCGTCTGCGGCGCCGATGAGGGCCAGAAATGGCGGCAGGAAATGCAGGCCCTGATCGACGTGGAAGCACCGTCCGGCGAGCGGCGCGCCCGGATCGTGGCCGCCTTCAATCGCGGCTACCGGGACTTCCAGCAGTCCTATCGGACCTGTACGCGCTCGGCCGAGGTCGCGATCCGGCGCTATCTGGCCGAAGGCGCAAAAATTGCGCGGGATATGACCGGGCGTTACGGCAATTAAGGCTGCCTCGTTAACCTTTTCTCAAGGTCCGGCCTAGGCGGCGCAAAGCGTCGTGATAGTTCTTGGGGAACCGCCGATTCGTCGGCCGTCCCTCCATCCGGGAATTCCAGGTTGACGCAGGCCGCCTCCCTCACTTCCGATACACAGCCCCTGCTTTCGGACCGCGAACAGAAGCGGCTGGCATTCGACCATCTCTATGGCGCGTGGTGCGATGCGCAGATGGAAGGCGTGGACGGGGACTGCCTCGCCCAGGCCTGCCTGTTCACCGCGCTGGCGGAGCTGGTCACGACCTATGGCGAGGATGCCGCCGCGGATTTTGCCGCGCGCCTGCCTGAGCGCATCCGCAACGGCGAATTCACGGTCATCCGGCAGCCGCAGTAAAGACCGGCAATCCGGAGGGCATCGCCGGCACTGGAAACACCACCAGGGCTCTAAAATACAGTGCGCTGGCGGATCGCTGCCGAGAGCGTGCCCTCGTCGAGATAGTCCAGTTCACCGCCGACCGGCACGCCATGGGCAAGCCGGGTGATGCGCACCTCCGCATCCTGCAACAGGTCGGTGATGTAATGAGCCGTGGTCTGGCCATCGACGGTGGCGTTCATGGCCAGGATCACCTCGGCCACGGCGGGCTCGTGGGCGCGGCGTACCAGCGTTTCGATGCTCAGGTCGTCCGGCCCGACGCCATCGAGCGGCGACAGCGTGCCGCCAAGCACATGATAGCGCGCGTTGATGGCATGGGCGCGTTCCAGCGCCCACAGATCGGCAACATCCGCAACGACAACGATGACGCTCGGGTCCCGCCGCGGATCGGTGCAGACCGTGCAGGGATTTTGCGAATCGATATTGCCGCAGGTCCGGCAGACTTCGATCTTCTCGAACGCCGTCTGCAACGCGCCGGCGAGCGGCGACATCAATTGATCGCGCTTCTTGATGAGATGCAGCGCGGCGCGCCGCGCCGAACGCGGCCCGAGGCCCGGCAGGCGGGCCAGAAGCTGGATCAGACGTTCGATCTCGGGACCGGCAACGGCGGATGGCATCGACGCCTCAGAACAGCTTGAGGCCGGGCGGCAACGGCAGGCCGCCCGTGAGGTCCTGCATCTTCTGCTGCATGGTCGCCTCCGCCTTGCGGCGCGCTTCCGCATGGGCGGCCACGATGAGGTCTTCCAGAATCTCGGCCTCGTCCGGCTTCATCAGCGACGGGTCGATACGGAGTGCCTTCAATTCGCCCTTGGCGGTGAGCCGCACGGTGACGAGGCCGCCACCGGCCACGCCTTCGACCTCGACATGATCGAGGTCGGCCTGAAGCTTCTCCATCTTGGATTTCAGTTCGGCGGCCTGCTTCATCATGCCGAGAAAATCAGCCATCTGCGCTCCTCTTTCGCGGTCGTGAATTCAGTCGTCTTCGGGGACGTCGTCCGGCGGCAGCACGTCGCCACTCTCGTCGGTCACCGCAGCAACGGGAGCCTGCGCTACACCTTCCTTCACGCCGACGATCTCGGCCCCGGGAAAGCGTTCCAGCACCGCCTGCACCAGCGGGTCGGCCCGCACGCCGCGCTTGAATTCCGCCTCCCGGGCCGCCTGCTGCTCGCGCAGCGTCGCCGCGCCGCCTTCCCGCACCACCGAGACCTGCCAGGGACGGCCGGTCCACTCCGCCAGCTTCCGGTGCAGGTCGTTGAGCAAGGTTCTGGATGCGCCGGGCTCCAGCGCGACTTCGAGCCGACCGTCCTCGAAACGGACGAGCCGCACGTCGCGCTCCAGCGCCATCTTGGTCTGGATGTCCCGGCGCTCGCCGGCCAGCGCCACCAGTTCCTCGAAACTCTTCAGCACCAGCGCCGGCGGAGAGGCGGGCTGCGGCGTAGGGATCGCGGGCGAGGGCTGTGGCACATTGCTCTCCGGCACGGCGGCCAGCATGGCGCGGGGCGCGGCGCGCGGGGCGACCACCGTCCGCGCCGGCAAGCCGCCCGCCATTCCACCGCCGACGGCCATAGCCGACGCACCGCCGCCCGGCGGGTTGCCGCCTGCGCCACCGGACATGGCCCGGCCGCTGCCGCCCTCGCCGCCACCACCGGCCTCCAGCGCGCGGATCGCGTCTTCCGGCGAGGGCAGGCCGGCGGCATAGGCGATGCGCACCAGCACCATCTCGGCCGCCGCGACCGGGCGCGTCGCGGCCTGCACTTCGGCGATGCCCTTGAGCAGCATCTGCCAGGTCCGCGACAGCACCGGCATGGACAGTTTCTCGGCGCTGGTGCGACCGCGCTTGCGTTCGACCTCCGCCAGCGAGGGATCATCCGCCACGCCCGGCACGACCTTCACGCGGGTGACGAAATGGGTGAATTCGGCAAGATCGGACAGGATCACCGCCGGGTCCGCTCCGATGTCATACTGCGCGCGCAGCTCGGCCAGCGCAGCGGCAATATCGCCACGCATGACGGCCTCGAACAGCTCGACGATGCGGCCGCGGTCAGCAAGGCCGAGCATCTGCCGCACATCCTCCGCCCGCACCAGCCCGGCCGCATGGGCAATGGCCTGATCGAGCAGCGACAGCGAGTCGCGCACGGAGCCTTCAGACGCACGGGCGATCAGCCCCAGCGCCTCCGGCTCGGCCTCCAGCTTCTCCTGGGCGAGAATGCCGCCAAGATGCTTCACCAGCAGGTCCGTCTCGACGCGGCGCAGGTCGAACCGCTGGCACCGCGACAGAATCGTGATCGGCACCTTGCGGATTTCCGTCGTCGCGAAGACGAATTTGACGTGGGGCGGCGGCTCCTCCAGCGTCTTCAACAAGGCGTTGAAGGCAGCCTGCGAGAGCATGTGCACCTCGTCCAGGATATAGACCTTCATGCGCGCGGAAACCGGCGCGTAGCGCACCGCGTCGTTGATCTGGCGCACATCGTCGACGCCGTTGTGGGAGGCCGCGTCCATCTCGATGACATCGAGATGACGGCTTTCGATGATCGCCTGGCAATGCAGCCCGAGGCCCGGCATCGCGACCGTGGGACCGGTCACGGAACCGTCCGGCATTTCGTAATTCAGCGCCCGGGCCAGAATGCGCGCGGTGGTAGTCTTGCCGACTCCGCGCACGCCGGTGAGAATCCAGGCTTGCGGAATGCGTCCCGCCTCGAAGGCGTTGGACAGGGTGCGCACCATGGCGTCCTGCCCGATGAGATCGTCGAAACTCGCAGGCCGGTATTTGCGCGCCAGCACCCGGTAGCCGCCGCCGGCGGGCGCGCCGAGATCGAACCCCGGCTCGTCGAATCCCGGGGTCTGGCCAGATTCGTGCCGCTCAGGAGGTGAGGCGTCGCTCATTCTGCCATCCGACCCGGCGGCTGTCTCGCGGCCGGCGCGCATCGGCCAGGCCGCCTGTCAAAAAGGGGTGGGAGGCTGACGAGCGACCCAAACCGGAGCTCGTTAGGGCTGCTTCCTTCCGGACCTGACCCGGTTGGCGAGTGGCTTGTCCACCGCCAACCTCCCGGCTCCTATATCGGCTGCCGAACAGGAGAAAGCAAGCGCGGGCTCCCCTTGAAGGCTACCCTTTCGGGGCCGCGCGTGGTTATCGTTGCGCAATCTCCTTCACGGAATACCGCGCCGGAATCCCTGATGTCCCCTCCTCCATCCACCGACGGCTGGACGCTCGACAGCCAGCTTGCCGCCGACACAGTTCCGCTGGGAGAATTGGCGCTGTCCAGCGTCAGGCTGGTCGACGACAGCCAGTTCCCCTGGGTGATGCTGGTGCCGCGGCGGCCCGGTGCGGTGGACCTCATCGACCTTGCCGCCGCGGACCAGGCACTCCTGACCGTGGAGATCGACCGCGTCGCCCGCGGGCTCAAAGCCGTCACCGCCTGCGACAAGCTCAATGTCGCGGCGCTCGGCAATGTCGTGCCGCAGCTTCATGTCCATGTCATCGCGCGCCGCAAGAACGATCTCGCCTGGCCGAAGCCGGTCTGGAATGTTGCCCCGCCCCGCCCCTACACCCCCGATGCGCTGGCGGACACATGCGCGGCCCTCCGGGCGGCAATCGATTTCGACAAGGCGGCATGACGCGATGACCACGACACTTCAGTCCTCGGCCCAGCCGCTTGTCCTCGGCCCCCGGCCCCATCTCGGCTTCGCCGGCAGCGGCATCGACCGGGCCGCGGTCCTCCGCAACGATTCCGCCGCTCTGGCGGACCTCGCCGCCCGTCCGGACGCGGCCGCTTATGCCGTGAGCGGCGATGCGGTGATCCTGCGCCGGACGGCGGCAGGTCTTGGCGCGCTGCTGACCATGCCGGAGGCGCGCGGGCTCGGCGGCATGACCGAGGTGTTTCTCGGCCTGCTGAACGGCGCAGCGCGGTTCGGCGTCTGGATCGATCCGGCCCATCTCGACCACCTGCGCACGCGCGAGGACCTCGCTGTGATGGACCTGCGCACGCTGGCCCAGCAGGCGCTGGTGCCGGACGCCGACCTCGACCCCATCGCGGAAGCCAAGGGGCTGCTCTCCTGGCATGCGCGAAACAAATTCTGCGCCAATTGCGGCACGGTCTCCGTGATGGTCGAAGCCGGCTGGCGCCGCGATTGCCCAACCTGCCGCATGCAGCATTTCCCCCGCACCGATCCCGTCGCCATCATGCTGACCGTGGATGGCGACGACTGCCTGCTGGGGCGCTCGGCGCGGTTCCAGGCGGGGATGTGGTCCTGCCTTGCGGGCTTCGTCGAGCCCGGCGAAACCGTCGAGGAGGCCGTGCGGCGGGAAACCCTGGAGGAAGCCGGCATCCGCTGCGGCGAGGTGCGTTATTTCGCCTCTCAACCGTGGCCCTATCCCTCATCCCTGATGATCGGCTGTCATGCCAGGGCGCTGTCTCGGGACATCACCGTGGACATCAACGAGTTGGAGGATGCCCGCTGGTTCAGCCGGCGCGACACCGCACTGATGCTGATGGAGTGCCATCCCGACGGATTGACCGTGCCGCGCCCCTTCGCCATCGCCCATCATGTCATCCGAGCCTGGCTTGAGGAAAAAATATTCTAATAATCCTCACATATATAGAGTTGAATAGAATATCATACCAATTATGCTCTCTGCTCCCCGTCCGAGAGCATGAATTCCCATGTCCACCACCGACGACGATCTTCAACCCGCCCCGCGCCGGCTCGACAATATCGACCGCAAGATCCTGACGCTGGTGCAGCAGGACGCCTCGCTCTCCGTCGCGGAGATCGGCAACCGCGTCGGCCTTTCTTCCACGCCCTGCTGGAAACGCATCCAGCGGCTGGAGGCGGACGGCGTCATCCAGCGCCGGGTGGCCATCGTCGATCAGGACAAGATCGGCCTCGGCATTACGGTCTTCGTTTCCGTCGAAACGGGCGACCATTCGCAGGAGTGGCTGGAGCGCTTCGCCGAGACGGTCGAAGTGATGCCCGAGGTGATGGAATTCTACCGGATGGCGGGGGATGTGGATTACATGCTCCGCGTCGTGGTCGCGGACATGCAGGGCTACGACACTTTTTACAAGAAGCTGATCGGCGCCGTTTCGCTGAAGAATGTCACCTCCCGCTTCGCCATGCAGAAGGTCAAGTCCACGACTGCGCTTCCGATCCCCTAGCCGTCCCGCGAAGGACGACGGCGACGCGAGCGCGGTCAAGCAATAGCGCGCTGACCGGGCCGGTTCGTTATGACCGGCGCGTCACTGTCTCGCCCAGCCGGGGCCGCATATAGATCACGTCCGACAGCGGAATGGCCCCGCTGATGACGTAGCCAATGGTCGGCGTATAAATGTACCTGACCTCACTCATGATCAGGGTCGTGTTGTTCACTCTGAGAGCAGCCGGCAACGTGACGGTCGATCCCTTGGCGCGAGCTGTCGTATTTTTCGGATCGCTCCACTCGACCTTCGCCACGCCATTGCCGTCGATCTTGATGGCGGAGACCACGACCTGAAGCGTATTCGTCGGATACGGCGTCATCACCGAAACCGAGGCCGAAAGCAGATTCTGCATATCGTCGTTGTCGATGCTGGCGACCTGACTTGCGAGATCGGCGACTGTTCTGGTGACCTGAGTCACTTTCCTGTTGATGACGATGCCTTGCGTGACCTCCACCGTCCCGAAATAGATCGTGAGCAACAGGGGAAGAACGATCGCGAACTCGACCGCCGCCACACCGCGCTGGTCCGGCCCGAACCGACCCGCCAGACGCGCGAAACCACACGCAGGCGCCATCCTTGCAAATCTGCGCATCAGCATGCGCCGCCTCCCGTCGCATAGGGCTCGTTACGGAAGGCCGCGGAGGCGGTCAGCAGCCGCTTGCCGTTCTGCATGTTGGACATGTCATAGCTGCCGATCGCCAGGCGAATCGGCCACTGGTAGAATACCCGCACCACGGTGATGCAACCGGGACCGCCGGGCTCATACTTGAAATTGTTGATAAACTTCCCATCGGCATCGACGGGGCGACTCATATCGACGGCGGAAAATGCTTCGTATTTGCGCACATCAATGAAGACGCCATTCTGGCAATCGAACATGCCCGAGAGACGACTGCACACCTCATTCTTGAAACCCTGCGCAGTGAAGCTGGCGTTCTGCGCCTGACCGGTCATGATCAGCCGTGCCGCATCGCTGGTCGCCGTCTCCATGATCTGGGAGGCAAAGAAGACCAGCGCGGTTTCGATGATTGCAAAAAGAATTCCGAGGAACGGAACGGCAATGAGACTGAACTCCACCGCGGTGGCGCCGTCTTTCTGCCGGACGAAGCGCCGGAGCAGAGGGGGGGCCGCCGTCTCAAGCGCCGTGAAGATCCGTTTTCCAAGCACTCTGACCATGCCGAAAGCCCCGAGGGCCCGCCCTTGATTCTCCCGGGCGGCAACCGACGACCTCTTTGTAGCAAAGGGCTCTTTTTGAAACGTTGCCGCCGTTGCGGACAGAACGGCAGGCTGCCTTAACCTTTTATCAACCGTATTGCGCCGGCCGGGCCTCAGGGACGGTTGCCGGACGCACCAAGAGCCTGGGTATTGCGGGCGTTGGCCTGCGCCAGCATGGGATCGAAGAAGCCGGCGCTATCTCCAAGCGTCAGTCGGCGCTCGCAATGCGGGGTACAGCTATAGGATTCCCGCTCGGTCCCCCGATAGACAACAACCGTATCTCCCCAAGGGCCGACCACCTCGATGGTCCGCTCCGCGAGAACCTTGCCTTCACGGTCCATCGCAATGAAATTGGTCGTACCATAGCCCTTGCCGGTGACGACCATCATCCCGCCCTGCTGGAGGGTGATATCGGCGATGAGAGGATTACCGATAACGACTGTCGTAGCTCCAGAGGGAAGCTTCTCCAGCCCGGCCTGATCCAGCACGACGCGCATGCGGTCCGCGGCCATCGCTCCCGTCACCGGCAGAAGAAACAGTGCAACGCAGGCGATCGCTCGCAATCGCAGCAATTTCATCGAGCAACTCCAACAGGACCAACAGACACACCTGTCCCAATCGAATGCACTCCACCCGAAATTGGTGAATGAATCGAAAATGAACTGTCTTTAAAGCGAGGCATTCTCCGCCCTCTGGTGCCGGGCACCATGCACCACTGCGCGACACAACCCTTGTTGAATCAAATACTCTTGATCTTTCTGCTCAAATTCAACAATGCCGGAAACCATTTGTTAGCCATATCCTGCCACCGTGTAATACTGCGATTTTTCATCATGCGGATTAACCGTGGCGCAAGAAGCCTGCGGTATTGTCCTCCTCAGGTCCCAAGCGCGGCCGGGGAAATCAGCGGCCCTCGGGATCACGCCAAATCGTCACGTGTGGACCCATGGAGCTGACTATGAAGAACCTCGTTACCCGCTTCGCCAAGGACGAATCCGGCGCGACCGCCATTGAATATGGCCTCATCGCCGCCGGCATCTCCGTCGCCATCATCTTCGCCGTGAACGGCATCGGCGGCAAACTGAAGACCGCTTTCGAGAAGGTCGAGAACAATATCAAGGAGTAAGCCTCGCTTGCTCGCCGGAAAAAGGCTCCGGCATGGCCGGAGCCTTTTTATTTCCTGGAATCGATCCGAATACGGCAACCGGCCACACATTCGTTAACGACGCTTCCGGATAGTACCGCTTGCCGGAAGACTCGTTTCTGAGCAGCCGGTCGCGAACGAACGAGAACGGACTGGCCATGGATTTCATGACAGATGCGCTCCGGCTTCTGCTGTTTCCGTCGCTGATGGCATTTGCCGCCTCCAGCGACCTGCTGACCATGACGATCTCGAACCGCATTTCACTGCTGCTCATCGCCGGCTTCGTCGCTCTTGCACCGGCAGCCGGCCTGTCATTTGAAGCAATGGGCTGGCATTTCCTGGCAGGACTGCTGGTGCTTGTGGTGAGTTTCGGTTTCTTCAGCCGGGGCTGGGTCGGCGGCGGCGACGCCAAGCTGGCGGCAGCAGCGGCGCTCTGGTTCGGCTTCGACCAGATGATGCCATTTCTGCTCTATGCCTCCGTTCTCGGCGGCGCGCTGACGCTGCTGATGCTGCAGTTCCGCGAGTATCCGCTGCATCCGGTCTTCGTCAGGCAGGACTGGGTGCTTCGGCTGCATCATAAGGACACCGGAATACCCTATGGCATCGCGCTCGCGGCCAGCGCCCTGATGACCTATCCGGACACGATCTGGATGAAGGGCTTCTGAGACCCTTCACGCACCGTTAATTTTTCTGTTCTCACGCGGCCGGGATCGCCGGCTGCGTGCGTTCGCCTATAGTGCGATCAAGTGCGACCTATCCTCGTGAGATTTGATTAACTCGATTTAGATACGGGCAATTAACCATGCCTTGACCATTCTCTGCTGAACTCACCCTGCGCCGCCATTTTGCCCAGGCACGGATGCGCAGGCGAGTGTTTGTAGAGAGTCAAGCGTATGAATGTCGCACGTATAGCCGTGCTCGCGGTCGCCATCGGTGCGGGTGGTCTTGCCGCCATGCTTGCGGGCCGGTCCGATCCGCCGCCGGCCCCCGTCGCGCAGCCCGCGAAATCCATCGACACCACCGCAGTGCTCGTTGCAGGAGCGGATATCGCGATGGGAGACCGGATCAAGGCCGGCGCCCTGTCGTGGCAGGAGTGGCCCAGCACGAGCGCCAGCGCGGCCTTCATCCGGCGTAAGGATCGTCCTGAGGCGCTGAGCGAGTTGCAGGGCGCTATCGCCCGCCAGCCCATTCTCAACGGCGAGCCCATCCGGGACGCCAAGCTGATCAAGAGCGACGGCTCCGGATTCATGGCGGCGATCCTGCCATCCGGCATGCGTGCTGTTTCAACCCCCGTTTCGCCGGAAACCAGTGCCGGCGGCTTCATTCTGCCGAACGATCATGTCGACGTGATCCTGACCCGGCGGGACCGCGTCGCCGAACGGTCCACCGGCACGGAAACGATGGTCAGCGAGATGATCCTGCCGAATATCCGCGTCCTGGCGATCGACCAGACCATCGGCGAGAAGGACGGCCAGAAAGTCGTCGTCGGCCGCACTGCAACTCTGGAGCTGTCGCCCGATCAGGTGGAAACCCTCGCGCTCTCGCAGCAACTCGGCACGCTGTCACTGGCGCTGCGCAGCCTCGTCGACACCGACAGGTCGAAGACCGAACCGGTCGCGAGCACCAACCGCAAGGGCGGAGTGAACATGGTGCGCTTCGGCGTTCAGACCGTCTCCCCGCCAGTGAACTGATCCGCGCCCGTCCGGAGTTTGGAAACATGAAGACCACGACATTCACGGCCCTGGCGGCGATGTCCCTGATGGCTCTCGGCTTCGGGCTGAGCACCACAAATCCGGCCAGCGCCGCCGATCCCGCCGCGATGCGGGATTCGGTCATCCATGTTTCCGCCAGCGACGTCACCTCCCGCTTCGTGCCGCTCGGCATCGGCAAGTCCGTGGTCATCGACCTGCCGCGCGACATCAAGGATGTGCTGGTCGCAGACCCCAAGATTGCCAACGCCGTCGTCCGATCCTCCCGCCGGGCCTATATCATCGGCGCGGCCGTCGGCCAGACCAATGTTTTCTTTTTTGATGCGAATGGCGAGCAGATCACCGGCCTCGACATCGCGGTGAAGCGCGACCTCAACGGCCTGCGTGCCGTACTGAAACAGACGGTCGGCGACGGCGTCCGGGTCGAGACGCTGGGCAGCGACGGCGTCATCCTGACCGGCACGGTCTCGAGCGCAGCCGAAGCGCAGCAGGCATACGACATCGCCGCGCGGCTCCTCGATGTCGGAACCGCCGTGACCACCCCCCAGGGCAGCAAGATCGTCAACGCCATCACCGTGGCCGGCCGCGATCAGGTGATGCTGAAAGTCACGGTCGCCGAGGTGCAGCGCGATGTGATCAAGCAGCTCGGCGTCGACATTTCCGGCAACCTCGCGGTGAATTCCGCCACGCTTCAGTACGGCGTCATCAACCCGTTCTCCGCCTTCGGCTCGGCGCTCGGCCAGTCGGCCGCGACGGCCAGCAACGGGTCCATCAGCGCAACGCTGCGGGCGATGGAGCGTGCCGGCGTCGTTCGCACACTGGCCGAGCCGACGCTTACCGCCATTTCAGGGGAAAGCGCTTATTTTCTCGCCGGCGGCGAGTTTCCCATTCCGGGCAACTTCAGTTGCGACCCGCAAACCCGCGTCTGCCAGACCTCCGTGCAGTTCAAGAAATTCGGCGTCGGGCTGAATTTTACTCCGGTCGTGCTGTCGGAAGGCCGCATCAGCCTCAAGGTGATGAGCGAGGTTTCTGAACTGTCGACTGAAAATGCGCTGACGCTGACCCAGTCCGTTGGTGGCGGTCAGAATCAGACGCTGACCATCCCCTCTGTTCGCACGCGGCGCGCCGAAACGACTCTCGAAATTCCCTCCGGCGGCTCGATGGCCATGGCCGGTCTCATTCAGGAGCAGACCCGGCAGGCGATCAACGGCGTGCCCGGCCTGATGAACCTGCCGATCCTCGGCGCGCTGTTCAAGAGTCGCGACTATATCAATCGCCAGACCGAACTGATGGTGCTGGTCACGCCCTATGTCGTCCGCGCGGTCGCGCAGAAGGATCTCTCGCGCCCGGACGACGGCTTCGCCGACTCCAGCGATCCTTCCGCCGTGCTGCTTGGCCGCCTGAACCGCATCTACGGCACGACCGGCCGGAGCGGCCCGGCGCGCACGGCCGCAACGAAGCCGGCTGGCCAGTATCACGGTCGCTACGGTTTCATTCTCGACTGACGCTGCACGGATTCATTGTTCCAGGGGCTCCCCATGCTCTCCACCGTAACGACTTTCGTTCCCGTGACACGCGCCCGGCCTTGGCTGCATATCGCTCTTTCCTTAGGCGCGGCCGTGATGCTCACCGGCTGCATGGGCACGCGCGACGTCACCGGCTCGGTTCCAAACGATATCCGCCAGCGTCATCCGATCACCTTGCAGGAGGGCGATCAGTCGATGGAGATTTTCGTTGGAGCCAAGCGCGGCGGGCTCACGCCGCTGCAACGCGCGGAGGTGCTGGCTTTTGCCCGCAACTGGCAGCGCCAGGCCACCGGCGGGATCATCATCGATATGCCGGCGGGCACGGCCAACGAGGCTTCCGCACGCGAGGCGCATCGGGAAATCCGCTCCATTCTGTCGGCAGCCGGCGCAGCGCGCGGCGCGATCATCGAGCGTCCCTATCGTCCTGCGCATCCGAACCAACTCGCACCGATCCGGCTGAACTACCCCCGCGTGACCGCGCAGGCCGGCCCCTGCGGCCTGTGGCCTGACGACCTTGGCCCCTCGGCCAATGCGAAGCATTTCGAGAATCGGCAGTATCACAACTTCGGCTGCGCCTCCCAGCGCAACCTCGCCGCCATGGTGGAGGAGCCGGCAGATCTGGTGCAGCCCCGGGCATCCACCCCCATCTACACCGCCCGCAGGACGATGGTGCTGGAGAAGTATCGCCAGGGACAGGACCCGGCAGCGGTCTATTCCAACAGCCGCGGCAGAATCAGCGAGATCGGCCAATGATGACCTATGCCCGCGCCAGCACCGACGGCGATGCGACCGTCGCTCCGGCCATCACATCGGACGACCACATCGCGCCGGTGCCGCGCGTCTCCATTCAGGCGTTCTGCGAATCCGTGGAAACGGCCGCGGCCATCCAGGCCGCTGCGGAAGACCGCCGGCTGGCCAAGGCTCATCTCAAGATCCAGATGGGCGGCATCACCGCCGCGGTCGAGTCCTATCGCACCGCCTCGACGCCCAATGTCATTGTGATCGAGTCCGAAAGCCGTGGCGCGGATATCATCGCGGCGCTCGATCAGCTCGCGGAATATTGCGACCCCGGCACCCGCGTCATCGTCATCGGCCGTCTCAACGACGTATTCCTCTATCGTGAACTGACAAAGCGCGGTGTCAGCGACTATCTCATCACACCGCTCGGCGCGCTCGATATCGTTCGCGCCGTATCCAACCTGTTTTCGGCTCCCGACGCCAAGCCGGTCGGCCGCGTGATCGCCGTCGTTGGCGCCAAGGGCGGCGTCGGCGCGTCAACGATCTCCCACAACGTGAGCTGGTCGATCGCCGGCGACATCGGCCTGGATTCGGTTATCGCGGATCTCGACCTCCCCTTCGGCACGGCCGGGCTCGACTACAATCAGGACCCTTCCCAGAGCATCGCCGATGCGGTGTTCTCGCCCGAGCGGGTGGACACTGCCTTTGTCGACCGGCTGCTATCCAAATGCACCGATCACCTCAGCTTGCTGGCAGCTCCCGCCATGCTCGACCGCGTTTATGACTTCGGCGAGGAGGCTTTCGATTCCATTTTCGATTCGCTGCGGGCGACCGTGCCTTGCGTCGTCCTGGATGTGCCTCACCAATGGAGCGCCTGGACCCGGCGCGCGCTGATCGGCGCCGATGATATTCTGATCGTGGCCGAGCCGGATCTGGCCAACCTCCGAAACGCCAAGAACCTCATCGATCTGTTGCGGGCGGGGCGGCCGAACGACCGGCGACCTCACTACTGCCTCAACAAGGCCAGCATGCCGAAGCGCCCGGAGATCAAGCCCGCAGACTTCGCAAAGGCGCTTGAAGACGAGCCGGTCGCCATCATCCCCTTCGAACCGCAACTGTTTGGAACAGCCGCCAACAACGGCCAGATGATTGCCGAAATGTCCGCCAGTCATCGCACAACCGAGATTTTTCACGGGCTGGCGCAGTTGCTGACCGGCCGATCGGAAATCCGGAAGGCGAAACCCGGCCTCTTCTCGCCTCTGCTCGAAAAGTTGCGGCGGGCCTGAACGGCAAAGGCACGGACATGACGATGCAATTCCAACGGCTCTGTCGCCCCGATCATTCGCCACATGACCGGCACCGCTGGCACAGCGATCGCCGACGTGGCTGCATTGTCTTCCAGTTGAGGAGGTGACAACGTGTTTGGCAAGCGATCCAGCCAACCGGCGCCTGTTCAACCGTCCTCCACGCCTGCGCCCGCGGTGGATCATGCGGCAATCAATGCTGTGCCTCCTTTGCAGTATTCGCCGAATGATGGGGGGGGCCTGGACATAACCCCTTCGGTTCATCGTCAGGAATCCAGGTCCATGCATGGCGTCGCGGTGGCGCCGCCTCTTGCTCCGGCCGCGACCGAAACAAGACGCTCGGAAAATTACTATGAGATCAAGGGCTCGATCTTCGGCGCATTGATCGAAGCGATCGACCTCGCTCAACTGGCCAAGCTTGACGGAGATTCCGCGCGCGAGGAAATCCGCGACATTGTCAACGAAATCATCGCGATCAAGAACATCGTGATGTCGATTGCCGAGCAGGAGGAGCTGCTCGACGATATCTGCAACGATGTGCTTGGATATGGGCCGCTCGAACCGCTTCTGGCCCGGGATGATATCGCCGATATCATGGTCAACGGGTCCGGGACGACCTTCATCGAAGTGAAGGGCAAGATCCAGAAGACAGGCATCCGCTTCCGCGACAATCAGCAGCTTCTCAATATCTGCCAGCGTATCGTCAGCCAGATCGGCCGGCGCGTGGACGAATCTTCGCCGATCTGCGACGCGCGCCTGCCGGACGGTTCCCGCGTCAACGTCATCGTACCGCCGCTTGCGATCGATGGCCCGGCCCTCACTATCCGCAAGTTCAAGAAGGACAAGCTGACACTCGACCAACTCGTCCGGTTCGCCACGATCACCCCGGAAGGTGCGGAGATTCTCAAGATACTGGGCCGCTGCCGGGTCAACCTGCTGGTATCGGGCGGCACCGGCTCCGGAAAGACCACGCTGCTCAACTGCCTGACCCAGTTCATCGACAACGACGAGCGCATCATCACCTGCGAAGATGCCGCCGAACTCCAGCTTCAGCAGCCTCACGTCGTGCGGCTGGAAACCCGCCCCCCCAACCTGGAGGGCGAAGGCCAGATCTCCATGCGCGATCTCGTGCGCAACTGTCTGCGCATGCGTCCCGAGCGGATCATCGTCGGCGAGGTCCGCGGCCCGGAAGCCTTCGACCTGTTGCAAGCCATGAACACCGGCCATGACGGCTCCATGGGCACGCTGCACGCGAACAATCCGAGAGAAGCGCTGTCGCGCCTGGAGTCGATGATCACAATGGGCGGCTATTCGCTGCCATCACGCACCATCCGCGAGATGATCTGCGCTTCGGTCGATGTGGTGATTCAGGCCGCCCGCCTGCGGGACGGCTCCCGGCGTATCACGCACATCACGGAAGTGATGGGGATGGAGGGCGACGTCATCATCACGCAGGACCTGTTCCTCTACGACATGATCGGAGAGGACGAGCGCGGCAACATCATCGGCCGCCATCGCTCCACGGGAATCGGGCGCCCGCGTTTCTGGGATCGCGCGCGCTACTATGGCGAAGATCAGCGGCTTGCCGCCGCTCTCGATGCTTCGGCTTCGATCAGCGAAGAACTCGGCGCATAGGCAACATCCAGCGCCATCGATGGAATGAATTTCCATGGAAACTCTAGCTCTCGCGTTCCTGGTCAGCGTAGCGATCGGCGGCATCGCCTGGGTGCTGCTTCATCCCATGCTGTCCGCCAGCAGGAAAGCGGACCAGCGCCAGGCCGAAATCGCGCGCCCGGTAGCAGTGGTTCGCGCGTCCCGCGACCCTCAGAAGATGCGACGCACGCAAGTCGAGGATACGCTCAAGGAACTTGAGGCCCGGCACAAGGCGAAATCTTCCGTTCCGCTTCAGACGCGGATTGCCCAGGCCGGGCTGGAGATCAGCAAGCAGACTTTCCTGATGATCGCGGCGGGAGCCGGAATCGCCATTTTTCTTCTGGTGATGGCGCTCGACTTCGGCTTGCTCATCGCTTTGCCCATGGGTTTTGCGGCGGGCGCGGGGGTGCCTCTGTGGGTGCTGAAATATCTCAAACAGAAACGCGAAAACAAATTTCTCGTAGGATTTCCCGACGCGGTCGATACCGTCGTACGCGGGATCAAGGCGGGGCTGCCGCTGCTCGACAGCCTCAAGGTCATCGCCAACGACGCACCGGAACCGATCCGTAGTGAATTCAAGCTCATCGTTCAAACCCAGACGATCGGAATTCCTATCGGGGAAGCCTGCGGCAAGCTCTACGAGCGGATTCCCCTGCCGGAGGCCAATTTCTTCGGCATCGTGATCGGCATTCAGCAGAAGGCCGGCGGCAATCTGTCCGAAGCTCTCGGAAATCTTTCCAAGGTTTTGCGCGACCGCAAGAAGATGAAAGCCAAGATTCAGGCGATGTCGATGGAGGCAAAGGCCTCCGCAGGCATCATCGGCGCGCTTCCTATTGCCGTCATGCTGCTCGTCTATCTTTCCAGCCCCGCATATATCTCCCTGCTGTGGACCGAACCGCTTGGCCGCCTGATGCTGGCGGCAAGCGCCGTATGGATGTTCATCGGCGTGATGGTGATGAAGAAGATGATCAATTTCGATTTCTGAATCGCAACTTCGAGACGGACATGGTCGAACTTCTCATAGACAAGCTTCACGACACGCGATTTCTGGCGATGCTGCTTGCCGGGCTGGCGACGGCCGCGACCATCATGACCCTGGCCATGCCGCTGCTCGCAGCCGACTCGCTTTCCAAGCGCATGAAATCGGTCGCGCTCGAACGCGAGAAGATCCGTCAGCGAGAACGTGAACGACTTGCCCGCAACGACAAAGTGAGCCTGCGGCAATCCCCCCGCCAGTTCGTCCAGAACATCGTTGAACGGCTCAACCTGAACAAATGGGTAGGGCAGGAAGAAGCCCGGATCCTGCTCCAGCAGGCAGGCTATCGCGGCCAGGCCCCCTACATCACCTTTCTGTTCTTCCGAATGGTGGCGCCGATCGCCCTGCTCGGCGCGACCGCGCTCTACATCTTCGTGCTGCTCGACCTCGACTACAGTTTGACCGTCAAGTCGGGCATCTGTATCGCCGCCGCCTATCTCGGCATGCAGGCGCCCTCACTGTTCCTCAAAAACCAGATACAGAAGCGGCAATTGTCGATCCGGCGTGCTTTCCCGGATGCGCTCGACCTGCTGCTGATCTGCGTCGAATCCGGCATGTCCATCGAGGTCGCTTTCCGGAAAGTCAGCAACGAGATCGGCTCGCAATCCATCGCGCTCGCGGAAGAACTGACGCTGACAACGGCTGAATTGTCGTATCTGCCGGACCGCCGGCAGGCATACGAAAATCTCGGAAGGCGCGCGAATATCGAGGGTGTGAAGTCGGTCTGTCTCGCTCTCCAGCAGGCAGAGCGCTATGGCACGCCGCTTGGACAGACGCTGCGCGTCATGGCTCAGGAAAATCGCGACATGCGCATGTCGGAGGCAGAGAAGAAAGCTGCTGCGCTGCCGCCGAAGCTGACAGTGCCTATGATCCTGTTCTTTCTGCCGGTGCTGTTCGTCGTCATCCTCGGACCGGCGGCGATTCGCGTGATGGGTGTCGGCCTCGCGGACTGAGGCCGGCTCCCACCCGGATGATCAAGCCGGGCCGTCCCGATCCCGGCCGGCCGCGCCGCCGAGGCGCTTGAAACGGTCCGTAGCAAGCATGTCCTTCAGGTAGGCGACATTCTCCGCAGCCCGATCCGGAGGCAGGTCGGCCCGCGCAATGCTTTCAGCCTCCGCAAAACGGCCTCGCAGGCCCACCACGAGCGCGAGATTCTGACGCACGCGGGGATCGACCTTTCCACCGGCAATAGCCTGCCGCAAGGTCTTTTCCGCGAGCGGCAGATCGTTGGAAAGCGCGTAGGACAGCCCGAGATTTGAGAGAACAGACGGTTCGTTCGGCGCAATCTTGAGAGCCGAAGCATAATAGCGCTGGCCATCCTTGTGCCGCCCCATCTGGTCCAGCACCGCGCCCTGAACGGAAAGAATGCGCCAGTCCGGCTTGTCGGGCGTATGAGCCCGCCCAAGAACGTCGAGCGCCCGCTTGAAATCTCCAACATCGGCAAGAGCACGGCCGAACGCGCCGAGAACCTTCATATTGTTCGGGTTCTGTATGGCGCTCTGCTCAAGCACTGCGACGGCCTGGGCCCGCTGTTCGCTCATGCGCAATGCCTGCGCATAGCTGATCGCCGCCTCCGGATCCTTCGGATTGGATTTGTAGCGCTCGCCCCATGCTTCCGTGACCTGACGCAGTTGCGTGTCGGACACGTTGCCGCCGATCGAGCCCGTAATATCCGAGTTTTGAGCGGTGGTCTTGCAGCCGGCACTGGCGCCCGCGAGCAGCGCGACGACCGCGACGGACCTGAATAGAGCAAAGCTTCGGTTCTGATTCATGCTGAAAAGCCCGACACGTCTGCCGGCCTTGACCGGCACCAGGCTTTCTCAATAAGTCGTTAACCCTAATGTCAGGTTAATAGGGGCCGCTTCTCGGAACGAAGCCGGCATGCTAGTGGCGGAACCATACACGAGGCAGCGAGGACCCATGTTTCCCAGCTTCTCCCCGGCCGACAGCCGCGCCACACCCATCACCTTCGTAGCGCCGGAGACATGGCCAGCGATCCGCGAGCAACTGGCCCCGTCAGCCCGGCATTTCGCAGAATCCGCCGGTTTCGAGCCGAAGCCGGGACGGCATCTGCTGCTGCCGGAGATCGACGGCACACTCGCGGGCGTGCTCTTCGCGATGGAGGGTGATGACGCCGGCAACCGCGATCCGTTCCGCGCCGGACGGCTTGCGGACCTGCTGCCGGAAGGCAACTATCGCTTCGCTAACGAGCCTCATGACGCGCGGCTCGCCGCCCTCGCCTTCGCGCTGCACGGCTATCGCTTCGCGCGCTACCGGAAAGCGTCGTCGCCATCCGCGCGGCTCGCCCTGCCCGGCGGAATCGAGGTCGACGACCTTACCCGCATCGCCGAGGGCGTGTTCCTCGCCCGTGACCTTGTGAACACGCCAGCCAATGACATGGGTCCCGCGGAACTGGCGGAAGCCGCCGAAGTGTTGGCGCGCCGCCATGACGCTTCTTTCAGCACCATCGTCGGCCACGATCTCGTGGCGCGGAACTTTCCGCTCATCCATGCTGTCGGCCGCGCGGCGGCTCCCGGCCGCGAGCCCCGCCTCATCGACCTTGCCTGGGGCGATCCGGACGCGCCCAAGGTGACGCTGGTCGGCAAGGGCGTCTGCTTCGATACCGGCGGACTCGACATCAAGCCCGACAGCGCCATGCTGAACATGAAGAAGGACATGGGCGGCGCAGCCGCCGTGCTGGCGCTCGCGCATATGGTCATGTCGCGCGGGCTCAAGCTGCGGCTGCGAGTCCTGATTCCGGCGGTGGAGAATGCTGTCTCTGCTGACTCATTCCGTCCTCGCGACATCTATCGTTCCCGCAAGGGCCTGACGGTGGAGATCGGAAACACCGACGCCGAGGGCCGGCTGGTGCTGGCGGACGCGCTGGCGCTGGCCTGCGAGGAGGAGCCTGACCTGCTGGTGGACATGGCAACGCTGACGGGCGCGGCCCGCGTGGCGCTAGGTCCGGACATTCCGCCCTTCTACACCGACGATGATCAACTCGCCGCCGATCTCTCGCGCCATGCGCTTGCCGAGAACGACCCGCTGTGGCGGCTGCCGCTCTGGCGCGGCTACGACTCGATGCTGGATTCGAAAGTCGCCGACATGAACAACGTCTCGGCCGGCGGCTTCGCCGGGTCCATCACCGCCGCTCTGTTCCTGCGCCGTTTCGCGGAGGCCGCGAAGGCGTGGCTGCATGTCGATATCTTCGCGTGGAACCCATCGGCAAAAGCGGGCCGACCCGAAGGCGGCGAGTGCCAGGCGGCTCGCGCGGTCTACGCGCTGCTGTGCGAGCGCCATGGCTGACGCTGCGCGCCTCGACCCTCGCATTACGCCCGCCCGCGGCGACATCGCCGCCGCCTTTCTGCGCGGGCAGGTCACAGCGGCGCGCTATGTCGAGGGCGAGATCTTCGCGGTGATCGCGCCACAGGCGCCGATGCGCCGGGCGCCGCGACCCGATGCCGTGCTGGACACGGAAGCTTTGTACGGCGAGCGCATCACCGTCTATGATCGCACCGAAGACGGCTGGGCCTGGGGCCAACTTGAACAGAACGGCTATGTCGGCTGGATTCCGGAAGCGGCGCTAGCGCGACCCGGCCCCATGCCGACCCACAAGGTCGCGGCCCTGCGTACGCTGATCTTTCCCGGCCCGTCCATCAAGCTGCCGCCGCTGGAGATGCTGCCGTTCGGCGCGATGCTGGCGGTCGAGACACTCGCGCCGCCCTTCGCGGTGCTCGCGGCCGGCGGGCATGTGCCGCTGGTGCATCTCGTTCCCGTTTCGCACACGGAAGCCGATCCCGTGGCCGTCGCGGAGCGGCTGCTCGGCGCGCCATATCTGTGGGGCGGCAGATCGAGCCTCGGCCTCGATTGTTCAGCGCTGGTGCAGACGGCGCTCACCGCCTGCGGCATTTCCTGTCCGCGTGACAGCGACATGCAGGAAGCCGCGCTCGGCCGTGCTATCGACATGCAGGAAATCCGCGGTGGCGACCTGCTGTTCTGGCCCGGCCACGTCGCAATGGCGCGCGACGCCATGACCATGATCCATGCCAATGCGTTCCACATGGCAGTCGCCATCGAGCCGATAGAAGTGGCGCTGGCGCGCATCGCGGCCTCGGGCAGCACGCTGTCGTCCGTCAGGCGCGTGATGGATTAACCGGCAAGAACCTCGCTCAGACGGTGCCGGTTCAAAGCCAGCCAATGCAGGCCGAGCAGGCAGGGACCGTTGCGGATGTCGCCACGCCCCAGCGCAGCAACCACCTCGGCGATCGGCGCGATTATCGTCTCGATGCGCTCGCCCTCATGAGCCATGCCGGCATGACGCGCAACGCGCGTGGAATCCACCGCCGCCACGAACAGCGTGATTTCCTCGTCCGTCAGTCCGGGTGAAGTGAGGAAGGTGAACAGCTCGACCATCGCGGCCGGCGCGACGCCGATTTCTTCCGCGCATTCGCGCCGCGCGGCTGCGGCGGCGTCCTCGCCGGTATCGACCCGGCCGGCGGGTATTTCGAGAAGATCGCCATAGCCGTTGGCGAGCTGCGCAGCCGGGCGGAACTGGCGGATCAGCACCACGGCATCCCGCTCGGGATCGACGGCGACGACCGCCACCGCCTTCCCGCCGCGGATAAAATCATGCTGCTTCGGCGGCGTCCCGGGCAGGTCGTCCGGCAGGCTGAAGGTAAAACGATCGAAGGCGAAAAAGCCCTTCGCCAGCGTGTGTGGGCCGGACAGTTCGATGGATGACGGCAAGTCCGACAACGCGGAGGTCACGCCTTGCGGCTTCTTCGCCATTGCCACCTCGCTACGAACCGCTATTGCGACGCGGCGCCGGACGCCGCGACTTCGAGATTGAAGGCGGCCGCGAACAGCGCGCGGGTATATTCGCTCTGCGGATTGGCGAAGACCTGCGCCGCCGGCCCTTCCTCCACCACCTTGCCATGACGCATAACCATCAGCCGCGAAGCCAGCGCGGACACGACCTTGAGGTCATGAGAGATGAACATGAAGGTCAGGTTGCGGCGCTGCTGAAGATCGCGCAGCAGGTCCACGATCTGCGCCTGGATCAGCATGTCCAGCGCGCTGGTCGGCTCGTCCAGCACGATGAAGGTCGGCTCCAGCACAATGGCGCGGGCGACCGCGATGCGCTGACGCTGGCCACCGGAAAATTCGTGCGGATAGCGATGCCGGCTTTCAGGATCGAGTCCCACCTCCTGCAACGCACGAATGACCCGCTCCTCCCGCGCCGCGTCGGAGAGGTTCGGCTGATGAATGCTCAAGCCTTCCCCGATCAGATCCGACACCGACATGCGCGGAGACAGCGAACCGTAAGGGTCCTGAAACACGATCTGCATGTCGTGGCGCAGGGGCCGCATCTCCTTGAAGGAGAAATCCTGAATATCGCGCCCCATGAAGATCACAGGCCCCTCGGACGCGATCAGCCGCAGGATCGCAAGGCCGAGCGTGGTCTTGCCGGAGCCGGATTCGCCGACGACACCCAGCGTCTCGCCCCGCCGCACTTCCAGGCTGATGCCGTCCACGGCCTTGATATGACCGACGGTCTTGCGCATGAGGCCGCGCTTGATCGGAAACCAGACCTTCAGGTCGTCCGTCTTTACCACCACATCCGCTGCCGCATTCACGGGCGGCGGCTCGCCTTTCGGCTCGGCCGCGAGCAGCGCTTGCGTATAGGGATGTCGTGGCTGCGAGAACAGGTCCGCCACCCGCCCATGCTCGACAATTTCGCCTTGCTTCATCACGCAGGCGCGGTCCGCGATCTTGCGCACGATGCCGAGGTCATGGGTGATGAACAGCATCGCCATGCCGGTGCGTTGCTGGATATCCTTGAGCAAAGCAAGAATCTGGGCCTGCACGGTGACATCCAGCGCCGTGGTCGGCTCATCGGCGATCAAAAGATCCGGCTCGTTGGCAAGCGCCATGGCGATCATCACGCGCTGGCGCTGGCCGCCGGACAACTGGTGCGGATAGCTCGCGAGGCGGGATTCGGGGTCCGGAATGCCGACCTGGCCCAGCAGCGAGAGGATGCGCGTGCGCGCTGCCGCGCCGCTGATGCCGCGATGAATGGAGAGGATTTCACCGATCTGCTTCTCGATGGTGTGAAGCGGATTGAGCGAAGTCATCGGCTCCTGAAAGATGATGGAAATCTCGTTGCCGCGTACACCGCGCATCTCCCGCTCCGAGAGCGTCATCAGGTCCCGCCCCTTGAACGTCACCGCTCCGGAGGGATGCCGTGCGCTGGGATAGGGCAGCAGCTTCAGGATCGACAGCGCGGTCACCGATTTGCCGGAGCCGGATTCTCCCACGAGCGCCAGCGTCTCGCCCTTCGCGATCTCGAATGACGCATCCTTCACGGCGACGGCCTCGCCGCCGCCGCGCGCGCGGAAGCTCACGGAGAGGTCCTTCACGGACAGCAACGGACCGGAACCGGCCGCATCAGTCATGACTTGCCATCCATCGTCATACGAAGGTCTTTCGCGGGTCGAAGGCGTCGCGCACCGCCTCGCCGATGAAGATCAGCAGCGAGAGCATCACCGCAAGCGTGACGAAACCGGAAATGCCGAGCCATGGCGCCTGAATGTTGGCTTTGCCCTGCGCCAGCATCTCGCCCAGCGAGGCCGAGCCCGGCGGCAGACCGAAGCCGAGAAAATCCAGTGCCGTCAGCGTCATCACCGAAGATGACAGGATGAACGGCAGGAAGGTCATGGTCGCGACCATGGCGTTCGGAAGGAGATGCCGGAACATGATGACGGCATTGGAAACGCCGAGCGCGCGGGCGGCCTGGATATATTCGAAATTGCGCCCGCGCAGGAACTCAGCGCGCACCAGCCCGACCAGCGCCACCCACGAGAACAGCAGCAGGATGCCGAGCAGGACGAAAAAGCCCGGCGTCAGCACCGAGGAGATGATGAGCAGGAGATAGAGCGAGGGAATGGCTGTCCAGACCTCGATGAAGCGCTGGAACAACAGATCCGTCCAGCCGCCGAAATAGCCCTGCACAGCGCCGGCCGCAACGCCGATGATCGAACTGAACAGCGTGAGCGTCAGGCCGAACAGCACAGAGATGCGGAAGCCATAGATCAGACGCGCCACCACATCGCGCCCCTGATCGTCGGTCCCGAGCCAGTTGTATTCGAGGTCGCGGCAGCCCGAGAGGCCCTTGCGCTCGGCGACGGGCCGGCACTCATCCTCCGTCAGCATCCATGTCGGCTTGGAAGGCGCAGGTGTCGGCAGGTCGAGATTGTGGGTCGTGTAGGAATAGCGCACCGGCGGCCACAGCATGAAGCCGCCCTTGTCCGCGATCAGCTTCTGGAGATAGGGATCGCGATAGTCCGCCGCGGTCTCGAAATCGCCGCCGAAGGCAGTTTCAGGATAGCTCACAACAGCCGGAAAATAGACGCCGTCATCGAACTTGATGAAAAACGGTTTGTCGTTGGCGATGAATTCCGCGAACAGCGTCACCACGAACAACATGGTGAAAATCCAGAGTGACCAGTAGCCGCGACGGTTCGCCTTGAAGTTCTCCCAGCGGCGACGATTGATCGGCGACAGCGTGAGCCGTCGCCGTCGCTCCGGCGGGGCGACAAGCGCCGCGGGGGCCGTCTCCGCAGGCTCGGGCGTATCGAAGCGGGCATCCATCTCAGACCTCCCGGGTCTCGAAATCGATACGCGGATCGATCCAGGTATAGGTCAGGTCAGAAATGAGATTCACGAGAAGCCCGACCAGCGAGAAGATATAGAGCGTCGCGAACACCACGGGATAGTCGCGGTTCAACACGCTTTCGAAGCCGAGCAGGCCGAGGCCGTCCAGCGAGAAAATCGTCTCGATCAGCAGCGCGCCGGAAAAGAAGGCGCTGACAAAGGCGCCGGGAAAGCCGGCGATGACGATCAGCATGGCGTTGCGGAAGACATGGCCATAGAGCATCTGCCGGTCGGTGCAGCCCTTGGCCCGCGCGGTGAGCACATATTGCTTGCGGATCTCATCGAGGAACGAGTTCTTCGTGAGCAAGGTCATGGTGGCGAAGGCCGACAGGCCCATGGCGATCAGCGGCAACGTAAGATGCCAGAAGTAATCGAGGATCTGCTGATACCACGGCATCAGCGCCCAGTTCTCCGACGTAAGCCCGCGCAGCGGAAACCACGAAAAGAACGAGCCGCCGGCAAACAGGATGATGAGCAGGATCGCGACGAGAAAGCCCGGCAGGGCATAGCCGATGATGATGATGCCGGAGGTCCAGACATCGAAGGGCGTGCCGTCCTTCAGCGCCTTGCGGATGCCGAGCGGGATCGAGATCAGATAGGTCAGGAGCGTCAGCCACAGGCCGAGGGAGATCGAGACCGGCAGCTTCTCCTTGATGAGGTCCAGCACGCGGACGTCGCGGAAATAGCTTCGGCCGAAATCGAACAGCGCGAAATTCTTCACCATCAGGAAAAAGCGCTCGTGGGCCGGCCTGTCGAATCCGAACTGCTTTTCGAGATTCTTGATGAAGGCAGGGTCGAGGCCCTGCGCGCCCCGGTATTTCGAACTGACGCCGTCCATGCCGGCGGCGCCCGGCGCCGCGCCACCCGCAAAGTCGCCGCCCGGCGAGCCGGAGACGCGCGACATCGCGCCGGTGTCCTGCCCGCTGAGCTGGGATATCACCCGTTCGATCGGCCCGCCGGGCGCGAACTGCACGACGATGAACGACACCAGCAGGATGCCCAGCAGCGTAGGCACCATGAACAGCAGGCGGCGAACCAGATATGCCGTCATCGTGCCGTCTGCTCCATTTGGGTCATGGGTGAAAGCTCCGGACGCAGTTTGACTTCCCGCCAAGTCCATGCCGGCTTCATGGCGTTGACTTGCCGTCCTTTCCGGCAATCCACCACGTTTCCGGCACGCCACGAGCATAGCGCGGCTTGGTGTCCGGACGGCCGAAAGAATCCCAATAGGCGATCCAGTGCGATGCCTTGGACCAATGCGGTATCCAGTAGCGCCCGGCACGCAGGATGCGGTCCAGCACACGGCAGGCGACGGTCAGCGCCTCCCGGCTCTCGGCAGCAATGGCCCGTTCGACCAGAGCATCCACCACAGGGTCGGAAATGCCGGCCAGGTTGAACGACCCGCGCGTCTTTGCGGCCTGGCTCGAAAAATAGCTCCGCAGACTGTCGCCAGGAGTCATCGGAAAGACGAAGCGCGTCACCGTGATGTCGAAATCGAAGTCCTCCACCCGTGCGCGATATTGCACCGGCTCGACGAGACGCAGGCTCGCCTGGATGCCCAGCGAGGCAAGGCTTTTCGCATAGGTGTTGTGATGCGGCTCGAACGAGCGCTCGTGGAACAGAAGCTCCACCGCCAGCGGCTCGCCTTTCGCATTCATGCGGCGGCCGTTCTTCACGGTCCAGCCGGCCGCGTTGAGCAACTCTACCGCTTTGCGGCGCTGTTCGCGGTTCTGGCCGGTGCCGTCGGTCACGGGCGGCGTCCAGGGCTCGCCCAGCAGCTCGTTGAACACCCCTTCGCCGAGCTTGTCGCGAAACGGCTCCAGCAGCGCCAGTTCCGCCGGACCGGGCGGCCCCTTGGCCATCATGTCTGAATTCTGGAAATAGGATTGGGTGCGATCATACGCCCCATACATGATGGTCTTGTTGGTCCATTCGAAATCGAAGGCCAAAGCCAGCGCCTCGCGCACGCGCGGATCGGCCAGCTTCTCGCGCCGGGTATTGATGATCCAGCCCTGCGCGCCGGACGGCCGCTCGTCCGGGATCACCTCGCGCTTCACCCGCCCGTCGCTGACCGCCGGAAAATCATAGCGGGTGGACCAGACCCGCGCGGTATATTCCTCGCGGAAATCATAGTTACGCGCGGTGAAGCCTTCGAAGGCGACATCCCGGTCGCGATAATATTCGTAGCGCAACCGGTCGAAATTGAACGCGCCGCGCACGGCCGGCAGGTTCATGCCCCACCAGTTCGCCACGCGCTCGAATTCGAGAAAACGCCCCTGCTCGAACGGTCCGATCCTGTAGGGACCGGACCCCAGCGGCGGCTCCAGCGTGCTCTCGTCAAACTTCCGCGTCGCGTAATAGGCGCGGGAGAAGATCGGCAGGCTTGCCGCGAACAGCGGCGCATCGCGCCCCCGCGACGGCTCGAAACGCAGCGCCACCGTGCGGGCGTCCTGCACCGTTACGGCTGTCAGGTCCCGTAGCTGGAACCGGATATGGGGATGGCCTTCCTTCTTCAGGACATCCAGCGAGAAAGCGACATCTTCCGCTGTCAGCGGCGAGCCGTCATGGAACGCCAGTCCCTGCCGCAGATGGAAAACAAACTGCGTGCCGCCCTCGGCAATATCCACCCGCTCGGCCGCAAGACCATAGACCGCATCGGGCTCGTCATAGGCCCGCGCCATCAGCGAGGCGAAGCACAATTCCAGCGAGACGGCAGGATCGCCCCTCAGAACGAATCCGTTCAGCGAATTGAAGGTCGCCGTACCGGCGCCGACAAGCTCGGAAAACCGGCCGCCCTTGGGCGCATCGGGATTCACATAAGCGAAATGCGCAAAATCGGCGGGATACTTGAGATCCCCGAAAGCCGACAACCCGTGCAGGCCGACAGAGCCACCCGCGGTCAGCACCGGCTCCTGCGCTCCGGCAGCACCGTGCCGGAACAGGGACGCCGCCACGGCGGCCGTGCCAAGCTGGAGCGTCCGGCGGCGGGAGACGCGGGCGCTATCCACCATCAGGACCTCACCCGCGCGGCTTTTTCCGCATCCCACCACCACACCGTGGGGAAGCCGGACAGGCCATACTTCGGCAGCGTGCCGGGACGGCCGAAACGATCCCACCGCGCGGTGCGTATCTTGCCGTGGGTCCATTGCGGAACCACGTAGTCGTTCCACAGCAAGACCCGATCCATCGCGCGGGTCGCAGCAACCAGTTCCTCGCGGCTTTTCGCGAAAATCACCCGATCGATCAATTCATCCACCGCTGGATTGCGAATGCCGGCCAGATTGCGCGAGCCAGGAATGTCCGCCGCCTTGGAGCCCCAATAGTTGCGCTGCTCGTTGCCGGGGGACAGGCTTTGCGGCCAGTTCGAGACGATGATGTCATAGTCCCAGTTGCGCAGACGGTTCTCGTATTGCGCGCTATCCACCGTACGGATGGTCACGCCGATGCCGAGCCGTTCCAGCGACGGCTTGTAGAACAGCGCCACGCGCTCCATGCCGGGATCGTCCGCGAGCAGCTCGACGGTGTAGGGTTCGCCGGTCTTTGCATTGACCAGGCGCTGGTTGCGGACCTCGTAGCCGGCTTCCCGCAGCAGCCGCAGCGCCATGCGCAGATTGTTGCGCACATTTTCCGGGCTGCCTCCGACGGGATTCGTGTAAGGCGTCGTGAAGACTTCCGGCCGCACCTTGTCCCTGACGGTTTCGAGAATCGCCAGTTCCTGCCCTTGCGGCAGACCGGAGGACGCCAGTTCCGTGCCCTCGAAATAGCTGTTGATGCGGCGATACTGACCGAAAAAGAGCTGCTTGTTCATCTCCTCGAAGTCGAAAGCAAAATTCAGCGCCCGGCGCACACGGGCGTCGGAGAATTTCTCGCGGCGGCCATTGAGCACGAAAGCCTGCATCACGCCGATGTTGAGGATATCGAATTCTTCGAGAATGACGCGCTTCTCGCGAACGGCCGGAAAATTGTAAGCCGTGGCCCAGTTCTTGGCGCTGTTTTCGGTTCGCCAGTCGATCTGGTCCGCCTTGAAGGCTTCGATCACCACCGTGACGTCGCGGAAATATTCGTAGCGCACCTCATCGAAATTGGCGGTGCCGACATTCAGCGGCACTTTGGTGCCCCAATAATCGTTCACCCGCTCGTAGACGATGGAGCGGCCGGCCGCGAATTCCTTGATGCGATAGGCTCCGCAGCCGAGCGGAAGCTCCAGCGTCGTCGCGGCGATGTCGCGCTTGTTGCCGTTGGCGTCGTTGCCCTCCCACCAGTGCTTCGGCAGAATCGTGAGCTGGCCGACGATCAGCGGCAGCTCGCGATTGCCGGCCTGATCGAACGTGAAGGTGACCTCGTGCTCGCCGGTCGCCTCGGCTTTCACCACATGGCTGTAATAGGCGGAATATTGGGGGTGATGGGTCTTGAAGGCATTGAGCGAGAAGATGACGTCGTCCGGCGTGACCGGTCGGCCGTCGTGCCAGCGCGCCTCGGGACGCAGACGGTAGGTCGCGGCGGAGAAATCGGCCGGATACCGCACCGCCTCCGCCAGCAGACCGTATTCGGTCGAGACTTCGTCCAGGGCGGTGCCCATCAGCGTGTCGTAGATCAGGTCGATCCCGCTGCCGATCGCCCCCTTCACGCCGGACACCACCACATTGAAATTATCGAAGGTGCCGAGCGCACCGACACGGACGCGCCCCCCTTTTGGGGCCTCGGGATTCACATACTCCATATGTGTGAACCCGGCGGGATACTTGAGGTCTCCAAACAGCGACAGGCCATGCCGCCAGTCACCCGGGGCGGCGGCGCCCTGCGCCTTTGCCCGAACGGAGCCTGCGGGCCCGATCACAACGGGAGCCGCCAGCATCAGCGCGCCGGATTGAAGCAGACGACGGCGATTCAGGTTCAACAGACAACTCCAGAGATCAGGCCAGCCAGGACCGGAGCAACCAACGCTTCGATGCGATTATGACCGATTTAGGATGCCGCGCCAGTGCAGGCATGGCCTGCTGCCACGATCGCCTTCAGCGCGCATCACATTGTCGTGGACGGCGATCCCGGGGTCCAGCGCCGCTGCCGCGGCGAGGAGCCGCGCCAAAGAAAAAGGCCGAACTTCGGTCCGGCCTTTTTGATCGTCACTGTCTGGGCGCTTCCGCCGGGGTTGCCGGCGCTTCCGCAGGCGGTGCTGCCGGGGCTGCGGGCTGCTCCGCAGGTGCCGCACCACCCGGCGCCGGGGCATCTGCCGGGGCCTTCAGCTCGGCGGGAGCGGCCTTCTCCTCCGCCGGAGCGGCCTCCGCCGTCGGCAGCGGCTTGGGATCGTCCGACAGGCTGTTCAGATAGGCGATCACGTCCGCGCGGTCGCGGTCGCGGAGGCCGGCGAAGCTCATGCTGGTGCCGGGATAGGTTTGCCGCGGATTGGTCAGGAACTTGTCGAGTTGCTGGATGGTCCAGTCGCCCTCAATGCCTTTCATCGTGGCGGAATAGTTGAAGCCGGGCTGCGCCGCATGCTTCTTGCCGACGATGCCATAAAGATTGGGACCCACGCGATTCGGGCCGCCCTTCTCGAAGGTATGACAAGACGCGCATTTCTTGGCCTGCGTCATCCCGCGTTCCACGGTGGCGCTGGCGAGCAGTTCCTCGATCGGCTTGGCCGGCTCGGCGGGACCCTTGTCCGCCTCCGCGCCGGTTTCCGGAACCACGATATCGTAGCCGGGCTTTTCGAGCTTCGGCGGCGAAAAAATCGCGTCGGCCGTGATGTTCAGCGCCAGAACGACCATGCAAGTGCCAAGCACAGCGCCAAGAATCTTGTTCAGCTCAAAGGAGTCCATCGCAACCTGTTCCGAAAACGCGCATTTCGAAGCCGACCGGAAAAACGGGGGCACACGGCGATTGCGGGACTGATAGCCGGTTTGCCTCCTACCTTGCAATACGTATAAGCAGCGCTGACCATGATGCAGCCCGTCGCACGCTGCATGGCAAGGACCCGCGACAATCTGGCCGGAATCCCGAACATGCCGCCCCGCAAGGTCCTGATCCTCATTCCGGCCCGCATGGCGGCGACTCGCCTGCCCGGCAAGCCGCTGCTGGACATCGCCGGCCTCCCCATGATCGCCCATGTGGCGCAGCGGGCAGCGGCCGCCGGCCTCGGCCCGGTGGTGGTCGCGACCGATTCCGGCGCTATCGCCACCGCGGTGGAAAAGGCGGGAGGCCGGGCCGTCCTGACCCGGGCGGACCACCCTTCCGGCTCGGATCGCATCCACGAGGCCCTAAGCATCGTCGACCCTGAGGAAACCGCCGAAATCGTTGTGAATGTGCAGGGCGACCTGCCCACCATCGCCCCGGCGGACATCGCGGCGGTTCTCGCCCCTCTCGCCGACCCGCAGGTGGACATCGCAACGCTGGCGGCGATCATTCGCGCGCCGGGCGAACGCGAAAATCCGAATGTCGTGAAGGTGGTCGGCTCCCCGATCTCACCAAACCGGCTGCGCGCGCTGTATTTCACCCGTGCCGCCGCCCCCCATGGGGACGGTCCGCTCTATCATCATATCGGCCTCTACGCCTATCGCCGGGACGCGCTGACCCGTTTCGTGAAACTGCCGCCTTCGGCCCTGGAGCAGCGGGAGAAGCTGGAACAGCTTCGCGCCCTCGAAGACGGCATGCGAATCGACGTCACGGTGGTGGACAGCGTGCCGCTGGGGGTCGATACACCTGCGGATCTCGAAACGGCGCGCCGCATCCTGGGCGGCGCTGCCTGACACCGCCGGAACCATCTCCCCATGAGCCAGTCCACCTCCCCGCTTCCCGTTACGCCATCGCCCGGGGCCGGCCGCCTGAGCATTGCTTTCCAGGGTGAGGCAGGAGCCAATTCCCATATCATCTGCGCGGAAGCCTATCCGGACTATGAGCCGATGCCGTGCGCCACGTTCGAGGACGCGCTCGCCGCTATCGTCTCGGGCGAAGCCGCCTTGGGCATGATCCCCATCGAAAATTCGATCGCCGGCCGTGTCGCGGACATCCATCACATGCTGCCGCAGGCGGGCCTGCATATCATCGGCGAGCATTTCCTGCCGATCCGCTTCCAGCTCATGGCCCCGAAGGGTGCGACGCTGGACACGATCAAAACCGCCGAAAGCCATATCCATGGGCTGGGCCAGTGCCGGCGCATCATCCGCGACCGGAAGCTGAAGCCCGTCGATGCCGGCGATACGGCAGGCGCCGCCCGGCAGGTGGCGGACAGTGGCGACATCACCCGCGCCGCGCTTGCGCCGCGCCTCGCCGCGGAAATCTACGATCTCGATATCCTGGCCGAGAATGTCGAGGATGAGGACCACAACACGACCCGCTTCGTCGTGCTCTCTCGGGAACCGAAGTGGGCGGCTGCCAACAACGGGCCCGTCATTACTACTTTCGTCTTCCGCGTCCGCAACGTGCCGGCGGCGCTCTACAAGGCGATGGGCGGCTTCGCCACCAACAACATCAACATGACGAAGCTCGAAAGCTACATGGTGGAGGGCAATTTCTCGGCAACGCAGTTCTATGCGGATGTCGAAGGCCACCCCTCCCATCAGGGCCTGACCTTCGCCATGGAGGAATTGGCCTTCTTCTCCAAGGAGACCAAGATTCTCGGCGTCTATCCGGCCGATCCGTTCCGGGCGACCTTCGCGGAGAAGAGAGGCTGAAGCGAGCCGGGTGGCCGCACCCTCTCAGGCCGCCGCCCGATAGCCCAGAACCTCCGAAGCCCGGCGGGCGCCGTCGACCAGCGCCCGCAGCTTGGCCCAGCCGATCTGCGGATGGGTGCGCCCGCCGAAGCCGCAATCGGTGCCGGCAATGACATTCTCGCGGCCGACCCGCTCCGCAAAACGCCGGATACGCTGGGATACCAGTTCGGGATGTTCGATAGTGTCGGTCGAATGGCTCACCACCCCGGGAATGAGAATCTTGCCATCCGGCAGCTTCACGTCGTCCCAGACGACGTATTCATGCTCATGACGGGCATTGCCGGCCTCGATCAGATAGCCCTGTGCGCGCACCTTCAGCATCAGGTCCACGATCTTCTCAAGGCCGATATCGAAGGCATGGGGACCATGCCAGCTTCCCCAGCACAAATGATAGCGAATGCGGTCCTCCGGCAGGTCGCGCAGCGCGTGGTTCAGCGCCTCGATCCGCACCTCGCAATAGCGGCGGAACGCATCGAGCCCCATGTCGATGCCGATGCGGTCCCACAACGCCGGAAGCCAGGCATCGTCCACTTGCAGGATCAGGCCGGACTCGACCACCGCGCGATATTCCTCGCGCATCGCCTCGGCCAGTGCGAAGACGAATTCCTCCTGGGTCTTGTAATATTCGTTGCTCCAGTAAGGTTCGAGGCTGGCCGGCGCCGTGGTGGTGAGAAACGCCGTGTCGCCCTCGCCGGCGGCCGCCTTCAGCTCCCGGATTTCATGGGCGATGGCGTCCTGGCCGCGATAGCTGATCGGGCCGGTGGCGACCCAGTGCGGCCGCTGGTGCTTGGCCTGCTCGCCGGGCTGGTAGAACAGCGTCCCTCTCTCGCTCGCATAGCGATAGAAATCAGCGAATTCCGCGCGGTCCTTGCCCTGCGCGATCACCGGCGTGCCGCCCTTCGGCGGCCGCGCCTCGAAGCCGCCGAAGCGGTTCTCGACATAGGACAGCCAGTCCCCGCCCTTGGTGTATTCGCCCTCGTTGACGATATCGATGCCGATCTCGCGCTGGCGCTTCACCACGGCGACGACGTCCTCGGCGCCCAGCGCGCGGGCGCTGCGCCAGTCGTCATCCGGCCGCGGCAGGCTGCCGACATGGGTGGTCAGGATCTTGGCGTCGCTGCGGCGCATGGCGGTCCCCGGGAT
Organism: Xanthobacteraceae bacterium; assembly: GCA_035556495.1. GTDB lineage: Bacteria > Pseudomonadota > Alphaproteobacteria > Rhizobiales > Xanthobacteraceae > CANKHJ01. The sequence continues at coordinate 42,473 of DATMEW010000149.1, forward strand.
GGTCGAAACGAAGCGGCCGCGCCGAAGCGCGGCCGCCAGAATGGCACAAGTTACTTCTTGACCGGATTGTCGATCTTCCACGGGTCCTTCACCATCGGAACCATGCCGATCTGGGTATTGACCAGCTTGCCGTCCTTCTTTTCGACCCGCCGAATGTAGACGTTCTGAATGACGTCGCGTTCCTCCGGATCGATCGTGATTTCGCCGCGCGGGCTCTTGAACGTCTTGCCGGCAACGGCCGCGACGAATTTCGGCCCGTCCACCGCCGCGCCGGTCTCGCGCAGGGCGGAATAGATCACATTCATGCCGTCCCACGCACCGACGGAGGCAAGATCGACCATGCTGTTCGCGCCGTGCATCTTCGCGAGTTGAGCTCGCATCGTCTTGTTTTCCGGTGAATCGTTGGATTCGACATAGTGGCTCACCGACACCACACCGGTGACGTCATCGGTGAAATGCGGCAGATACAATTCATCCATCTCACCTGCCGCAAACAGCTTGATGCCGGCCTGCTTCAACCCGCGCTCCATGAACGCCTTCACGGCCGCAATCGACGGCGCGCCGCTGGGCTGAAAGATGTAGAGCGCATCGGGCTTGGCCTGAAGCACCCGCTCCATATGAACGGAGAAGTTCGTCTCCTGCTGCGGCGTACGGGCCGAGCCGACGATCTTGCCCCCTGCCGCCGTGAATGTCTTATGGAAATAGGCCTCGGCGTCATGGCCCGGCGCATAGTCGGTGACCAGCGTGTAAGCCGTTTTCACGCCGCTTTCGGCGACCCATTTGCCGAGCGCGGACAGCCACTGCGGCAGGGTATTGCTGACCCGCACGAAATATGGCGACCCGCGCGTGATCGACGCCGTCGAAGCATTCATCAGGACGACCGGCATTTTTACTTGCGTGGCGATCTCCGCCACCGCCATGGCATGGGGCGAGAGGTCGAAGCCGGTTAGAACCTTGACGCGCTCGCGCAGCACGAGTTCCTCGGCAAGCTGCTTGGCCTTGTCCGCGCCGGCGCTGGCGGCGTCGCGATAGACGACCTGGACTTCGATATCCTCGCCCTTCGGCCCCTTGATGGTCTTGCCATATACCGCCTGATAGGCCTCTACCGACCGCTGGAACTGAGCCCCCCATGCCGCGAAGGCGCCGGTAAAATCCGCGATCAGGCCGACCTTCACCGTTTCGGCGGCTACGACTGGCGACGCCGAAAATGCAGCGCTCAGACACAGACCCAGACCGACAACGAGCCCTCGTTTCATCATCAAACTTCCTCCCCATTGGCGTCTCTGATGCTCACGCCGTTACTGTCATTATTGACAGGCTTTTGACCGCACGCCAACGGATTCGTGTCCGCCGGGACAGGCCGGCTTTGCCCATGCCGATAGGCAGCTGCCCACCGCTTCCGGAGGCAGCAGGAATCATCCGTCGCGCAACATCTTTCGCATCGGAAAGCTACGGCTGGCGCCGAACAAATTCACCGGCGGGCCGGCCTCCATATATCCCCGTCCGCGATAGAATCTCCGCGCCGTCGTGGTGCTGATCAGCGTTGCATCGGGCCAGCGGTGCCGGCGGGCGATATCCTCCAGCGCCGCCAGCATCGCACCGCTGACGCCGGAAAAGCGCACATCGGGGGACACATAGTTGAGGGTGATTTCGCCGGGCCTGCGAATGATCGCGACCCCGAGAATGGCGAACGGTTCAGCAGCAACCGCTACAACACAATGATTCTGCGGATTGGCGAACCAATCCGCGACATTCTCCGGCGTCTTGCTCGCCAGCCACCGCGCAAGGATGTCCGGATCATGGGCATGATCCGCCACGCACAGTTCGACGATGGAGCGGCGGATTGTCTCGCAGGCCGCCGCCGCGTCGGACACCTCGGCGCGGCGGACGACGAATTCCATCCCGGCCTCAGATGGTCTGGTTATACGCGCCCACCTCGGAGTGGGTGCGCAGTACGCCGTCGATGGCCTTGAACATCTCCCGCATGTTGGCCTCCGAAACCGGGCTCTCCACCACCACGACCAACTCCGGCTTGTTGGATGAGGCGCGCACAAGGCCCCAGGTGCCGTCCGCCACCGTAACGCGCACACCGTTGACCGTGACGAGATCGCGGATCGGCTGGCCGATCACCGTCGCGCCTTGCTTCTGCAACGCCTCGAAATGCTTCACCACATCGGCCACGACGCCATACTTGGTCTCGTCGTCGCAATGGGGCGACATGGTCGGCGACGACCAGGTCTTGGGCAGCGCATCCTTGAGATCCGCCATGCTCTTTCCCGGATTGCGGTCGAGCATGTCGCAGACGGCGATGGCCGAGACGAGGCCGTCGTCATAGCCACGGCCGAACGGCTCGCGGAAGAAGAAGTGTCCGGATTTCTCGAAGCCGACCATCGCGCCCAGCTCGTTGGTGCGGCGCTTCATGTAGGAATGGCCGGTCTTCCAGTAGTCGATGCGGACCTTGTTGGCGATCAGTTCCGGATCGGTGAGAAAGAGCCCGGTGGACTTCACGTCCACGACGAACTGCGCGCCGGGATGCAGCTTGGAGATATCCCGCGCCAGCATCACGCCGATCTTGTCCGCGAAAATTTCCTCGCCGGTATTGTCCACCACGCCGCAGCGGTCGCCGTCGCCGTCGAAGCCGAGGCCGACATCGGCCTTGTGCTCCAGTACCGCATCGCGGATCGCATGGAGCATCTCCATGTCTTCCGGGTTCGGGTTGTATTTCGGGAAGGTGTGGTCGAGTTCGCAATCGAGCCGGACCACCTCGCAGCCGAGCGCCTCGAGCACCTGCGGCGCGAAGGCGCCCGCCGTGCCGTTGCCACAGGCGCAGACGACTTTCAGCTTGCGTGTGAGCTTCGGGCGGCTGGTGAGGTCGGCGATATAGCGCGCCGGGAAATTCTCGACGAATGCGTAGGAGCCGCCGCCGCGCAGGTCGAATTTCGCGCCGAGCACGATCTCCTTGAGCCGTGTCATCTCGTCGGGGCCGAAGGTCAGCGGCCGGTTTGCGCCCATCTTCACGCCGGTCCAGCCATTGTCGTTATGGGACGCCGTGACCATGGCGACGCAGGGCACATCGAGATCGAATTGCGCGAAATAGGCCATCGGCGTCACCGCGAGGCCGATGTCATGGACCTTGCAGCCGGCGGCGAGCAGGCCGGAGATCAGCGCATATTTCACCGAGGCCGAATAGCCGCGGAAGTCGTGGCCGGTGACGATTTCCGGCTTCACACCCAATTCCCGGATCAGCGTGCCGAGGCCCATGCCCACGGCCTGAAGGCCCATCAGGTTGATCTCCTTTTCCAGCAGCCAGCGCGCGTCGTATTCGCGGAAGCCGGTCGGCTTCACCATCGGCCCGGACTCATAGGCATAGGTGTTGGGGGACAAACTCGGCTGCGGCTGCGGAAACATGCGCGGTCCTGTGGTTCGGTGCTTAAAAGGAGGGTGGAGCGGGATGGGCGGACGATCAACGGAAAAATGGTCGGAACGGTGACGGCGCGCGTGCTTTCGGCGGTCCAGCGCAAAAGATACTGCGCATAGATACCTGCGCATGCTGAACAACGCATGACCGGCGTTGGTGTTCGACCCTCCCGGCCCCGTTCTCAGGCCCCGCGCGTCATGTTCCACGCGGTTTGGCGCGGCGGGTCGGCTCCGCCGCGGCCGGGTCCTCCGGCCAGGGATGGCGGGGGTAGCGCCCGCGCAGGTCCGCCCGCACGGCGGCATAGCTGCCGGCCCAGAAGCCGGGCAGATCCCGCGTGAGCTGGACCGGACGATGCGCAGGAGACAGCAATTCCAGCAGCAGCGGCACCCGCCCGCCGGCAATTGCGGGGTGGTGCGCAAGGCCGAACAGCTCCTGCAACCGCAGCGCCGCTTTCGGCCCCCCTTCGGCGGCGTAGTCGATCGGGATGCGCGAGCCAGTCGGCGCCTCGAAATGGGTCGGCGCCTCAGCGTCGAGCCGCTGGCGCAGCGGCCATGGCAGCGGGCCGAGCAGCGCCTGGGACAATTCGTCGGCCCGGAGGTCGGCGGCAGCGGTCTTGTCCATGAGGACCGGCGCAAGCCATTCATCGGCCGAAGCCACGAGGCCGGCGTCGGACAGGTCCGGCCAGTCCTCGCCTTCGGCCTTGCGCAGGAACATGACGCGGTCGCGTAATTGCCGGGAAGCGTCGGACCAGGGCAGACGGTCGATGCCCTGCGAGAGGAGCCCGGCGGCCAGCACACTGGCGGTTTCGGCGTCCGGCGCGACGCGCAGGATCTGTTCGGCCAGCGTCAACGCGCCGAGGCGGCGCTGGCGGCGCGCCCGCAGGCTGCGGCTCGCCGGCTCGAAGGTCACGGTGTCCCGGCTCTCGATCTGCCCGGCGAACAAGCGCTCGATCTCCTCCGGCGTTATGGCGGCGGCGAGCTGGATGCGGCCCTGGGCCGCCGTGCCGGTCATGTCCGCCACGACGATGAACGGCTCCCGCGCCAATGCCGATGCGGGATCGAGCTTTGCCCCGCGCCCGTTGGCAAGCTGGAACAGTCCCTCCCCGCCACCCCGGCTGCGGGCCACACGGTCGGGATAAGCCAGCGCCAGCGTCGCCCCGATGGAGGCGGCTTCCGGGGCTTCGCCGTCACGACCCTCCCGCGCAGTATCAGCCCAGCGTCGCGCCATGGCCAGCGCCTCGCGGGCGCGGCCGGAGCGATCCCGGCTCAAGGCATCGAGGCGGTGGCCGAGGTCCGGATCGGTACCGCCGAGGCCACGTTCGGTCACGACCAGCGCGATCCGCGCCGCCAGCGCCGGGTCGGCCGCCTCCGTGACCATCCGCGCGAGGCGCGGCGGCAGCGGCAGGTCGCGCAGCCGCTTGCCGTGATCCGTGATGCGGCCGTCGCCGTCCAGCGCGCCGAGGCTGCGCAGCAGCGCCGCCGCCTCGCTCCATGCGGCCTTCGGCGGCGGGTCGAGAAAGGCCAGCGTCGCCGGGTCGCTCACGCCCCAATGGGCAAGATCGAGCGCCAGCCCTGATAGGTCCGCCGCGAGAATTTCCGGCCGCGCGGACGCTTCCAGCGATGACGTCTGCGCCTCGTCCCAGAGCCGGTAGCAGACGCCCGGCTCGGTTCGGCCGGCGCGGCCACGGCGCTGATCGGCGGCGGCGCGGGAGACCCGGACAGTCTCCAGCCGGGTAACGCCGACATCGGGCTCGTAGCGCGGCACGCGGGAAAGGCCGCCATCGACTACAATCCGCACGCCCTCGATGGTCAGCGAGGTTTCGGCGATGGACGTCGCCAGCACCACCTTGCGCCGGCCGGACGGCGCCGGTGCGATGGCCCGGTCCTGCACGTCCGCATCCAGCGCGCCATA
>DATMEW010000150.1:0-20873 GCA_035556495.1 Xanthobacteraceae bacterium
CGAGATCGCCCCCATCATCCTGCTGCTTGCCGGTTGCGTGGCTCTGACGGTCCAGGCCGATCCCGTCCTGCGCTACATGAATGCGGCGGCAAGCGCGGCGCACTCGCCCGCGGACTATGTCCGGGGGGTGCTCACGGACCCTGAGACCGGGGCAGTCCGCAGCCCGGATTCGGGAGGCGGACCATGAGAACATGGCTTCCGTTCCCCCTCACCTCCCTGTGTCTGCTGGGGATGTGGCTGTTGCTGAACCAGAGCCTGTCGGCCGGCCATGTCCTGCTGGGCGCGCTGTTCGCGCTGCTGGGCGGGTGGCTGCTGGGCCTCGTCCAGAAGGACGTTCCTCGCGTCCGTAATCCCCTCGCCGTCGCGCGGCTGAGCCTGCTCGTTTTCGTGGACATCGTGCGCTCCAACATTGCGGTGGCACGCATCATCCTCGGCCCGCGGCACAGCCGGCACACCTCGGGCTTTCTCAGGATCCCGCTCGATCTCCGCAATCGCTACGGGCTTGCGATTCTCGGCTGCATCATCACCGCCACGCCCGGCACGCTATGGGTCCGCTACAATGCGGAGACGCAGTCGCTGCTGATCCACGTTCTCGATCTGGTGGACGAAGCCACCTGGATCGACACCATCAAGGGGCGCTACGAACGGCTGCTGCTGGAGATCTTCGAATGAGCGCCCAGATCCTGCACTGGTCTCTTGTCGCCGCTCAGCTCATAATCACGCTCGCCATGGCCTGCGCCGCATTTCGCATGTTCCGCGGCCCGCGGGCGCAGGACCGCGTTCTCGGGCTCGACACGCTCTATGTCAGCGGAATGATTCTGCTGCTGCTGTTCGGGATCCAGTCCGGTCGCACCCTTTATTTCGAGGCCGCGCTGATCATCGGCCTGCTCGGCTTCGTCGGCACTGTGGCGCTGGCGAAATTCCTGATGCGCGGCGAGGTGATCGAATGACGCCTCAGGCTGACATTTCGGGCTGGGCCGCGTTGCTCACGGCCATACTCGTGCTGCTCGGCGCCAGCCTGACACTGATCGGTTCGCTCGGCCTGCTGCGGCTGCACCGATTCTACGATCGCGTGCATGCTCCCACGCTCGGCACGACGCTGGGAATCGGCTCGGTGCTGATCGCCTCGATGATCTATTTCTCCGTTCTCCAGCAGCGGCCGGTCATTCACGAAATTCTCATCACCGTATTCGTGACGCTGACGACGCCCATCACGCTGATGGTGCTTGTGCGCGCTGCGCTGTTCCGCGACGAAGCGGCGGCCATCATGCCGGAAGCCAACCAAACCAAGGTCGTCCGCGAACGCGAAGCCGACGAGCCGGAAGCCGGATCGGACGGAGCATCGCCCCGCCCGTGAGCGCCGCAGGGTGACCGCCGGCCGCGGCCGCGCCGAAGCGGGAAGGAGGGCCCCCGCCTCAGGCCGTTATGTTCAGACCGACCACGCGGTCCAGAGCAGCCTTGTCCTTGAGCAGAGCCGCCGATTTTGATTGATGGATGATGGTGCCGCGCTCCAGAACCACCACATCCTTGGTGAGGGACAGCGCATATTCCGCATGCTGTTCGGCCAGGATGACCGCGGTTCCCTCGTCGTCCATCATGCGCTGGATCGAGCCCGCCAGTTCCTCGACGATCACCGGCGCCAACCCCTCCAGAGGCTCGTCGAGCAGCAGAAGCGAAGGGTTCGTCATCAGAGCGCGCGCAATGGCCAGCATCTGCTGCTCGCCGCCCGAGAGCTGATTACCCATGTTCTGCCGCCGCTCTTTCAGGCGCGGAAACAGATTCTCATAGACCCGCTCAAGCGTCCAGCGCCCGGGCCGCGCCGCCATCGTGAGGTTTTCCTCTACGGTCAGCGACGGAAAGACCTCGCGCTCCTGCGCCACCCAGCCGATACCCATGAGCGCGCGGACATGGGGCGATGCGTGAGTGATGTCGCGGCCGCGCCACGCCAGGCTGCCGCCCCGCATCGTGGTCAGACCCATGATGGTCAGAAACAGGGTGCTTTTTCCGACCCCGTTGCGTCCCAGAATCGCAAGGCTCCCGCCCTCGGAAATATCGAGGCTGACGCCGTCGATGACGGTCGCATCGCCATAGCCCGAGCGCACATCACGCAGGGAGAGCAGACTGTCAGTCATGATATCCACTGCCGAGATAGACTTCCCGCACACGCGGATCTGCCGAGATTTCCGCCGGCGCGCCCTCCACCAGGATGCTGCCGTTCACCATGACGATGATCCGGCTGGCGAAACGGAAAACCACGTTCATGTCATGCTCGATGAACAGGATGGTGATCTCCTTGGAGAGGCCGGCGATTGCCGTGAACAATTCAGCGCTCTCGCTGCGCGGCACACCGGCCGCCGGCTCGTCGAGCAGCAGCACGCTGGGCTTCGTGGCCAGCGCCAACGCGATTTCCAGCAGACGCTGCTGACCATAGGCCAGTTCCCGCGTCGGCCGCTCGCAATCGGCGGCGAGATTGAGCGATGAAAGAATGTCATAGGCTTCGGCGATGGCCTCGCCATAGCCCGGCAGGCTGCGCCACCATACCCCGGCTTCTCCCCGCCGCTCGCAAACCGCAAGGGTCACAGCCTCGAGCGCGGTCAGCGTGGGAAACAGCGTGTTGATCTGAAAGGTCCGCACAAGCCCGCGCTTCACCCGCGTCGCCGGCGCCATCTGGGTGATGTCTTGGCCGTTCAGAAAGATGGCGCCGCTGTCCGGCTTCAGCATTCCCGTGATGAGGTTGATCAGCGTCGTCTTGCCCGCGCCGTTCGGTCCGATCAGCGCGTAGCGCCCGCCTTGCGGCACGGCAATCGAGATATCCTTGGCAACGACGAGGGAGCCGAATTTCTTCTGAAGGTCCCGCGTCTCCAGGACGATCGGGCCAGCCACGCCGGGAGCGGCTGAAGTTCCGGAGGCTAGAGTGGGAGAGGATGAAATGCTCATGGCTTGCGCCTGCTGCGGGACGTGAGCTTGGCGAGGCTGCCGAGAATGCCGTTTGGCAGGAAGACGATGACAACGACCAGCAACAGGCCCAGCCAGAAATACCAGAATTGCGGGTTCATGCCCGCAAGCTGGTCGCGCGCCACCAGGAACAGCATCGCGCCGATGATGCCGCCATAAAGCTGCCCCGCCCCGCCAAGAATCAACATGACAAGGGTTTCAGCGGAGCGCTGGAAGCTGAGCGCATCGAGCGCCACGAACTGCGTGGTTTGCGCAAGAAGCCCGCCGGCAAGGCCAGCAAAGCCCGCCGAGATCGTATAGATGACCTGAATGCGCCTCTTGATGGAGGCGCCGATCGCCGGCATGCGCCGGACATTCTCACGCATGCCGCGCAGAGAAAGGCCGAAGGGAGAATTGATGATCCGCCGGATCACGAGAAACGACAGGAACAGCCCGATCAGCGAATAGGCATAGGCCGTATAGCCGTACAGGTCGAAGTCGAAGATCCCGAAAATCGGCCACATGCTCATGCCCTGAAGGCCGTCGTCACCGCCGGTGAGCCAGTGCGCCTTGTTGGCCAGTTCGAACATGAGCAGGCAGAGCCCCAGCGTCACCATGATCAGCGCGAAATGAGTGATGCGGGCGATAATGAAGCTGATGAGATAGCCCAGGACCGTCGCGCCGGCTGTCGCGACAAGCAGACCGGTCAGCGGTTCGCCCCAGCCATACTTGGAAAGCAGGCCCGCGATATAGGCTCCGAAGCCGAAGAAAACCGCATGGCCGAGCGACACCAGCCCGCTGTAGCCGACGATGAGATCGAGCGAAACGGCGAACAGCGCCGTGATCGCGATCTGGCTCGCCAGGATCAGATAGGTTTCCGCCACGAAAAACGGCAGCAGCGTCGCCAGCCAGAATACGGTTTCGAACCAGCGCCAGCGGACCTTGTCACGCAGGAAACTGCTCGGATCGACCGGCGTTGCGGCCGGTGAGGCCGGCGCGGCCTGTATGGAAGATGGGATCGCGGTTTCGCTCACGTCAGCGCCTCGCAAACAGGCCGGCAGGCCGCCAGACAAGCAGGCCGACCATGACGGCATACAGCACGAACGCGCCGACTTCAGGCACATAATATTTGCTGAACATATCGATGATGCCGAGCATCGCCGCGGTGATGAACGCACCGCGGATGGACGCCATGCCGCCGACCGCCACCACGATGAGCATGAACACGAGATATTTCAGAGCGAAATTGGGATCGAGCCCCACGACCTCGATCGCCAGCGCACCCCCAAGGCCCGCAAGCCCGCTGCCGATGGCGAAAGTCACCGCAAAGATCCAGTCGACATTGATGCCCAGCCCCCGGGCCATGCGCTGGTTGTCCACGGCGGCCCGAATCCGGGCGCCAAAGCGGGTGTAGTCCAGCCCCAGCACGAGCACGGCCGTGATGACCAGCGCCGCACACACCAGAAAGATGCGATAGACCCCGAAACTGAAATCACCGATCTCGACGCGGCCGCGAATATAGGCCGGCATCTCGATGGGCTGCTGGGTGGTCCCGAAGATATATGCAGCGGACGCGATCGACATGAACACGATGCCTATTGTCAGCAACGCCTGATCGAGATCGCTTGCCCCGTAGAGCCTCCGGTACACTATCCGTTCCAGAACGACAGCCATCGCGGCCGCCATCAGAAACGCAACCGGCAGAGTCGCGAAAAACGGCCAGTCCCACGAACGCATCAACGTCACCGTGGTGTAGCCGCCGATCATGGCGAAACTGCCATGCGCCAGGTTGACGAAATTCATCATCCCGAGCGTTACGGACAAGCCGACGGAAAGAACGAACAGCAACATGCCATAAGCAAAGCCGTCGAACAGGAGGCTGGCAATTCGGGGAGTCACAGGTAACCCATTGACGTTGGGGTAAGCCGGTCGCGAGAGACGACCTCGGCGAAAAAGGGCCCGGCGCTCCACGCACCGGGCCCTCGGCGAGGATGCTTACTTTGCCAGTCCGTCAGCGGTCAGCTTGCCCTCGGCCTTGAGTCGCTCCTTGACCGGGTCCTTGACGTTGTCGATCTTGTCGAATTCGACATTCACGAGGCGGCCGTCCACGCGCTCCACCCTGCGCAGGTAGATGGTCTGTATGATGTCGCGCGTTTCGGGATCGATCGTGACGGAGCCGCGCGGGCTTTCGAAGGACACGCCCTTCATCGCCGCAATCAGGGCGTCACCGTCGGTCTTGCCGCCGGTCTTCTTGATCGCTTCGTAGATCAGATGCATGCCGTCATAGGCGGTGACGGCAAACTGGTCGGGATTGCGGCCGCCCAGCAGCTCGTTCATGCCCTTGACGAACTCGGGATTCATCCGGGTCTTCAGGTTGTGGTCGTAATGCCAGCCGGAGATCATGCCGACAGCGGCGTCGCCCATGCTCTTGAGCGCCTCGTCATTGACGAGTTCGCCGGAAGACAGGATCTTCATGGACTTCGGATTGACGCCATGCTCCGCGAAAGCCTTGGCCAGCGCCGCGGGCTGCTCGCCGCCCGGCACGAAGACGAAGACGGCTTCTGAATTGGAATCCTTCAGGCGTTGGGCGAAAGCCGAGAAATCCGGGTTGGCCACCGGGAATCGGACCGATCCGTTGATCGTGCCGCCGCCCTGTTTGAACTGAAGCTGGAATTCCTGCTCGGAATCGATGCCCGGTCCATAGTCCGTGACCATGGTGAAGGCGTTTTTCGTGCCGTTCTTCGCGGCCCAGGTGCCGAGGGCGCCCATCGCCTGCGGCAGCGCAATGGAGGTGCGCACCAGATAGGGCGAACGCGCGGTGATGATCGCCGTGGCGGCGTTGGTGATGACGCCGGGCTTCTTGGCCTGGGTCAGCACGTCGGCGGCGGCCAGCGCGTCGGGCGTCAGCGAAAATCCCGCAATGATATCGACGCGATCACGAACGATCAGCTCCTGCGCGAGGCGGCGGGCGACGTCCGGCGCGGTGCCTGCTGCGCCCGAATCCCTGCGGATGATCTCGATCTTCCGGCCGGCGACGGTGTCGCCGTGCTGCTTCATGTACAGCTTGATGCCGTTGTCCATCATCGTGCCGAGGTCGGCGAACTGGCCCGAATAGCTCATGATCAGGCCGACCTTGATGGGCGGCTGGTTCTGGGCCTGGGCGGGCGCCGAGGCCATCGCGAGCGCGGCCAGACCGCTCATGCCGAGCAACAACTTACGCATGCTAGCTCCTCCCCTGGGTGTGATCCCCACAGATTATCGGCCGACGATAGTCGCGATGTTTTAGGTCGTCAATTCGCCCCGGTGAGGGACAGGTGCGGGACGGACTTTTACTTCCCCGGCGGGACCCGTACCGGCCGTTCAGGATAAACCCCGGCCGTCACGATAGTCCCGCGCCTCCCGCCTCAGCACATCGGCCAGCGTGGCGAGAGCTCCGGCATGGGCAAGCCGCTCCAGCGTCACCGGCCAGCGCCGGCGCCAGTTCGGATGTTCGGTGGTCGTCCCCGGCAGATTGACCTGCTCGATCTGCCCCATCACGTCCTCGACAGCCACAGCCAGAATGCCGCTCGGCGACCGCGCAAGGAAACGGACCACCGCTTCGAACAGATTTTCATCCTGCGCCTCCGCGTCCGGCAAAGCGGCGCGCAGCGCCGCGCGGGCCTGCTCGCGATCCTGCGGGGTTTCACCGGGGTCAATTCCGAGTGCCGCCCGCACCTCGAAGTCATGCCCTGTCATCCATCCCTGAAAGGTCGGCAGGTCGTGGGTATTGAACGCAACCAGCGCTTCACGCGGATAGTGCTCGCTGCCGATGAAGGCTCCGTCGTGCCTCCGCTCGAACATCATCAGCCGGTAGCCCCAGACGCCCCATTCAGCCATCCTCTCGCGGAAGCCTTCCGGCACCGTTCCCAGATCTTCGCCAATGACGAGACATTCCGCCCGGACGCTTTCAAGCGCAAGCGTCGCCAGCATCGCCTCGAGCGGAAAACGCACATAAGCGCCATGGCGCGCATCCTCATGGGCCGGCATGAGGAAGAAGCGGTTGAGCCCCAGAACATGATCGATCCGGATCGCTCCGGCATGGCGCATTACCGCCTTCAAAGTCTCGCGCAGCATGTGAAAGCCGGAGCGCACCAAAGCTCCGGGATTGAACGACGCCAGCCCCCAGTTCTGGCCCGCGGGATTGAGGATGTCCGGCGGCGCGCCGATCGCCAGCCCCTGGAGAATCGCATCCTGTTCGCACCAGGCGTCGAACCCGCCCGGCTCCACGCCCACCGCCATGTCGAGATAAAGACCGACCGGCATTCCGCGCTCGGCGGCACGGGCGGCGCAAGCTTCCAACTGCCGGTCCGCGATCCATTGCAGGAAGCAATGGAAATCCATGTCCTCGTCGGCCTCCTTCCGCACGGAATCCAGCATCTCCTGCTGCGGCCGGCGCATCTCTTCAGGCCAGTTCCACCAGGGCCCGCCATGACGGGAGCGCAGCGTCTCGAATGCGGCAAAGCGTTCCAGCAGTTCGCCCTGCTCTTGCCTGAACGCATCAAAATCCTGCCGTCGGGCGGGATCGCCTCCCGTTACGAATGCAGCATGACAGGCCCTCAGCGCCGCCATCTTGGCTATCCCGACACCGGCATAATCGATCATCGGTGCGGCACGCAGACGCTGTATCTCGGCAGAAGACGGCTTCGGAACATCCCGATATTCCGGAACAGCCTCGACATCGATATAAAGCGGATTGAGGAACAGGCGGCTGTTGGGCGCGTAAGGGCTGCACTGCTCCGGCCGGTCCGGATAAAGCATGTGCAGCGGATTGAGGCCGATACCTGCAGCGCCATGGTCGGCAGCGATATCAACCAGCCGCAACAGGCTGCCGAAATCTCCGTGCCCCCAGTCACGGTCCGACCGCATGCTATAGAGCTGGACCGCCAGCACCCATACGCGGTGTTCGCCGTTCAGGAACACGGGACGATAGGCCCGGCCGGGCGTGACCACCACGACGCCACGGTCGCGCATCGGCCCGTCACCCGCCAGAGCGGCACGGAGGCGATAGACTCCATGCCGCACCGGCGCGTCCAACCGGATCCATCCGTCTGACGATACGCCCGCGCCGACAGGACCGGCATCGGATTCGAGCACCCAGGTCAGTTCCCCGTCACCATCAAGGCCGGAGCGGAAGGCCGTTTCGGGCTCGCGGAGAACCCAGACGGACGACCCGCGCCCTGCATCCAGGGATTGCCCGGTGATAGCTTCGACAATCCGGCGGAGGTCGTGGTCTGCCACCTGCCGCCGCGTGCCCAGCGCATCCGTGTAGCAGGTTTCAACGCCCAGCTTTGCGGCGACGGCCTGAATATCGTCGCTCACCGTCGCAATATCTCCGGTCGGTTAGATATGGAGGCCGCGGCCTGGGGCGGCGGTTCCAAAAGGTGTCAGTGAACTTTGGCTGTCAGGCGAATGTCCCGCGTTTCGATCAGCGGAACAGGCGCCGTCACGAGGTTCGCCTCGGGAACGATGGCGGTCTCGTTCTCGATCAGGGTATCGACGAAGTCATTGAACCAGCCCTGAACGGGCGACTGCGTGAGAACGGCCATCATGGCCTCCCATCGCTCGCGCCGCTCATCAAGGGGCATTGCCAACGCCGTGGCGAGCGCCTGGCTCATGCCGTCGATGTCGTGCGGATTGACGATCAGCGCCGCGTCGAGCTGCTGTGCTGCGCCGGCGAATTCCGACAGGACCAGCACGCCCGGATCGAACGGATTTTGCGCCGCGACATACTCCTTCGCGACCAGATTCATGCCGTCGTAAAGCGGCGTCACCATCGCAACCTGCGCGGAGCGATAAAAGCCTGCCAGGGTGTTCTGGCTGAAACCCTTGTTGAGATAGCGGATCGGCGTCCAGTCCACTTCGCCATGCCGGCCGTTGATTTCCCCGACCAGCGCCGCCAGCTCCTTCTGCAACTGATGATAGGTTTCGATCCCCTCGCGAGAGGGAACCCCGATCTGGAGCATGGAGAACTGCCGCTTCAACCCCGGATCGCTCTGCAACAGATTGTCCACGGCCTTGAAGCGGTTGGCGAGGCCCTTGGAATAGTCCACACGATCCACGCCGACGACCAGCTTCGCGCCTTGAAGGCTTTGCCGCAGCCGCATGACATCGTGGCCGGCCACGGCCTTGGTGGCGCGCGAGGCGAAGGCTGCAACGTCGATGCCGATGGGGAACACCTTGAGGCGCGTCACCCGCCGCGTCGACGCAACAGCGTCCCCGACGACGGACAGCCCGAGTTCTTCGCTCAGATAGCTGGCGAAATTGTCCAGATCCCGCTGGGTCTGAAAGCCGATGAGATCATATGCCATCATGGCCCGCACGAGTTCGCGATGATGCGGCACGCTGCACAGCACGCTGCGCGGGGGCATCGGCGTATGCAGAAAAAACCCGATCGGAGTCTGGACTCCCATCCGCCGCATTTCCATCGCCAGCGGCAGATAGTGATAATCGTGGATCCAGTAGCAGGTACCGGCATGGAAGGCGCCTCTCAGGCTCCGCGCCAGGAATAAATTGATCTCCCGATAAGCTATATAGTCCGATGCATTTGCGCGGATCAGATCGGGGCGCGAATGCAGGGCCGGCCACAGAACCGAATTGGCGAAGCCCTCATAGAAGCCGCGATAATGCGCCGCCGGAAAGTCGATCGACCCCAGCGCGCCGGAACCCAGCGCCTCCAATTCGATCGTGCCCTCGCGCGTGCTTTCTCCCAGCCGGCCGCTGGAACCTACCCAGATCGCCCCGGCCGATTTCACCGCGGGCAGCAAGGCCGCCGCCAGACCGCCGGCGATCGGCTCGCCAGGCCGCGCCCGGGCCACACGGTTGGATACGATGACAACGCTCACGGCTGAACTCCAGGTATGCTGATCGTAAACCCTGAACGACCGTTTAGGTTCCGCACATATGGGCGCCTTCGCCCTGTCACGGCCCCATCACAGTTGGAGAGCAATTTGCCTGCCAACCCGCCGGACGAGGCCAGACAAATTGCCTCCGACGGTAACGGAACCTTGTCCTGACTGACCTGTTAGCATCAGGAGCGTGGGGGATTTCGGTGACATTTCAATGACCCAGGAGATGAAGGCAGCCAGGTCGCGGCCAGATGCGGGCCTTTCGCCAGAGCATCCCGGCCATCGTTTCATCATTGAAAACCTCTTTCCCGCAGTCGACGGCGGGCGATACCCGGTAAAGCGGATCGCCGGCGACCCTGTGCATGTCTGGGTGGATATCTTCCGCGATGGCCATGACGTGGCGCGCGCGAGCCTGCGCTGGCGGCTCATCGGCTCACGCCGTTGGGAAACCGCGCCGCTGATCCATTTCGGAAACGACCGCTGGACCGGGCAGTTCACGCCGGATGCGCCCGGGCGCTACGAATTCGCCATCGAGGCATGGACTGACGCCTTCGCCACCTGGCGGCGCGACTTTCTGCTCAAACGGGAGGCAGGGCTGGATGTCGGGCTGGAGGCGCGCGAAGGCCGCGACCTTCTCCTGCGCACCAAAGCAGCAGGAGCGGCGGCTTCCCATCTGCTGGCGAAAGCAATCGAGCAGTTCAATCTGTCAGGCAACCCGGACGCCTTGCTGTCCGACGCGCTGGCAGAGGCGATGACGCATATCGAGCCGCGCGCGGATCTGAGCTGGAGCCGGGCCTTCCCCCTGACCATCGACCGGCCACGGGCGCGCGCCAGCGCCTGGTACGAAATCTTCCCGCGCAGCCAGAGTCCGGAAGCCGGGCGTCACGGCACCTTCGACGACTGCATCGCCCGCCTGCCCGATATCGCGGCGATGGGGTTCGATGTGTTGTATTTCCCGCCGATCCATCCCATCGGCCGCAAGAACCGCAAGGGCAGGAACAACAGCCTGACCGCCGGGCCGGACGACCCCGGCAGTCCTTATGCGATCGGCGGCGAGGCCGGCGGTCACGACCAGGTCCATCCGGAGCTTGGCACGCTGGCGGATTTCCGGCGCCTCGTTCACGCGGCGGAAAAACATGGCCTTGAGATCGCGCTGGACTTCGCCATCCAGTGCTCTCCCGACCATCCCTGGCTTCGGGAGCATCCGGACTGGTTCAAATGGCGGCCCGACGGCTCCATGCGCTATGCCGAGAACCCGCCGAAGAAATACGAGGACATCGTCAATCCGGAATTCTATTGCGACGACCGCACGGGCCTCTGGGACGCGCTGCGCGATATCGTCCTGTTCTGGGTGGATCAGGGCGTGCGCATCTTCCGCGTCGACAACCCGCACACCAAGCCATTTCCCTTCTGGGAATGGATGATCGCCGAGGTCCAGGCGCGCGCGCCGGACACGATCTTCCTGTCCGAAGCCTTCACGCGCCCGAAACCAATGAAGGCCCTCGCCAAGCTCGGCTTCACCCAGTCCTACACCTATTTCACCTGGCGCACCGGCAAGGACGAATTCAGCGAATATCTGAGCGAACTCACCGGCTATCCCGAGCGTGAATTCTACCGGCCGAATTTCTTCGTGAACACGCCGGACATCCTGCCTTATCATCTTCAGGGCGGAGAGCGCTGGATGTTCCGCTCCCGCCTTGCCCTCGCGGCCACGCTGTCATCCAACTACGGCGTCTATAACGGCTTCGAACTGCTCGAGCACATTCCCGTATCCGGCAAGGAAGAATATCTCGATTCCGAGAAATACGAACTCAAGGCGCGGGACTGGCACGCACCGGGCAACATCCGCGAGGACATCACGCGGATCAACCGCATCCGTCGCGAGAATCCCGCACTTCAGCAGACGGCCGACCTGCGCTTCGTCGCCGTGGACAGCCCCCATGTCATCGGCTTCGTCAAACAGTCGTTCACGCAGGACAACGCCGTTGCCGTCGCCATCGCGCTGGCGCAAGGCTCTCATGACGTCTGGCTTCATTTCGGAGACATGCAGATCGGCCCGCCGGATGCCCGTAGCCATGTTCGCGCCGTCGAGAATCTCGTGACGGGCGAGCGGCGGATGCTGGAATGGGGCGGCCTGCGTCTCCACATCGATACAGATCAAGACCCCGTCATCCTTTTCCGCTGCCTTGCCTGATTTCAATCATGAATAAGATGACCCAGACTTTCCCGGATATATCTCAGGACGACGAGTTGTGGTACAAGGACGCCATCGTCTATCAGCTTCATGTCAAGGCCTTTGCCGACAGCAACGATGACGGCGTCGGCGATTTCAACGGCCTGACCGGGCGGCTCGACTATCTTCAGGACCTCGGCGTCACCACGCTCTGGCTGCTGCCGTTCTATCCGAGCCCCGGCCGCGACGACGGCTACGACATTTCCGACTATGGCGACATCAACCCGCAATTCGGGACGATGAAGGATTTCCGCCGCTTCATGCAGGAGGCCAAACGCCGCAACCTGCGCGTCATCACCGAGCTGGTGGTGAACCACACCTCGGACCAGCACGCCTGGTTCAAGCGTGCGCGGCGCAGCCCGGCAGGTTCGAGCGCGCGCAACTGGTATGTCTGGAACGACACCGACCAGAAATATCTCGGTACGCGCATTATCTTCACGGATACGGAGAAATCCAACTGGTCCTACGATGCCGAAGCCGGCACCTACTACTGGCACCGCTTCTTCTCGCACCAGCCCGACCTCAATTTCGACAATCCGCGCGTCGTGGACGCCATCACGCGGGTGATGAAGCGCTGGCTCGACACCGGCGTGGACGGCTTCCGTCTCGACGCCGTTCCCTATCTCGTCGAACGGGACGGCACCAGCAACGAGAACCTCCCCGAAACCCATGCCATCATCAAGCGGCTGCGGCGCGAACTGGACGCCTATATGCCCGGCAAGGTTCTGCTGGCGGAAGCCAATATGTGGCCGGAAGACGTCCAGCAGTATTTCGGCGCGGGCGACGAATGCCACATGGCCTATCACTTCCCGCTGATGCCGCGCATCTACATGGCGATCGCGCAGGAGGACAGGTTCCCCATCGCCGACATCATGCGCCAGACCCCGGACATTCCGGACAACTGCCAATGGGCCATGTTCCTGCGCAACCATGACGAACTGACGCTCGAAATGGTGACGGACGCCGAGCGCGACTATCTCTGGTCCACCTATGCGGCGGACCCGCGCGCGCGCATCAATCTCGGCATCCGCCGCCGGCTCGCGCCGCTGATGGACAACGACCGGCGCAAGATCGAGCTGATGAATTCCATTCTGATGTCGATGCCCGGCACGCCGATCATCTATTACGGCGACGAGATCGGCATGGGCGACAATATCTATCTGGGCGACCGCAACGGCGTGCGCACGCCGATGCAATGGACGCCGGACCGCAACGGCGGCTTCTCACGCTGCGATCCGGCGCGGCTGTTCCTGCCGCCGATCATGGACCCCGTCTACGGCTATCAGGCCGTGAATGTCGAGGCGCAGTCGCGCAGCGCCTCCTCAATGCTCAACTGGACCAAACGGCTGATCGCCGTGCGCAAGAGCAGCAAGGTGTTCGGGCGCGGCAGCATCACCTTCGTCCGTCCGTCCAACCGATCGGTTCTGGCCTATCTGCGCCAATACAACGATGAGGTGATCCTGTGTGTCGCGAATCTCGCGCGCACGGCGCAATCGACAGAAATCGATCTCTCGGAATTCAAGGGGCGCATCCCCACCGAGATGCTGGGCCGCGCGCCGTTCCAGAGGATCGGCGAGCATCCCTTCGTTGTCACGCTCGCACCCTATGGCTTCTTCTGGTTCCAGCTCAACGAGACCGCAGACGCTGTCACCGACGCGCCGACCGTGCCGGAATGGATCACGCTGGTCGGCGGTGACGGCGGCCGGTCCCTGCTTGACCACCATTCGCTGCGGCTGTTCGAGCGGGAGGTGTTGCCGCCCTATCTGGTCTCGCGGCGCTGGTTTGCGGATCATTCCGGACGCATGCCGCATGTCCGGGTTTCGCACTCGCTGCCCCTGGCCACACCCGGCAGCGGAGGAGGGCCGCCTCCTTTCCTGAACATCGTGGATGTGACCGTCTCCGGCGCGTCCAACCGTTATGTGATGCCGCTCGCGGTTCACTGGCAGCGTGTCGAACGGCGGCCGGATTCAAGCCCCGCCACGCTGGTCGCGCCAGTGCGTCGCGGCTCGAAGGAAGGGGCGCTGGTCGATGCCAGCTCGGATGCCGGCTTCGTCGGCAGCATCATCGACCATATCGCCCACAACGGGGAAATCGAGCATGTGGGCGCCCGCCTGATCTTCCGATCCACGAACCATCTCGCGGCGATGGACCCCAGGCCGGCGGTGTCGGATGTGCGCGCGGCCGGGGTCGAACAGACCAACGCGACGACCATCATCGATGAAGCCTATGTCCTCAAGGTCTATCGGCGGCTGATGCCCGGGCCAAATCTGGAAGTCGAAATGGGGCGTTTCCTCACGGATGTGGCCGGCTTCGCGAATACCCCGCCGCTGCTCGGCACCGTCGAACTCCAGGAAGGCGACACGTCATCGACGCTCGCCGTCCTTCACGGCTATATCCAGAACCAGGGCGACGCCTGGACGATCACCGCATCCTATCTCGACCGTCTGGTCGAAGAGGAGCGGCTGCGCGATCCGGAATCGCCGCGCGACAGCGATGACCGCGGCGCGCTGATTGCGCGAACGCAGAGCGTCGGCCGCCGCATCGCCGAGATGCATCTGGCGCTCGCCAGCCGCAGCGACATTCCGGACTTTGCACCGAAGCAGGTCACGCCCGAAGATATCGCGAACTGGACCGCGGCGCTGACAAACGCGATCGACACGACTTTCGACAACCTGTCCGTCCGTCTTTCCCAGTTGAAGCCCGCGGCGGCAACGCTTGCCGAAAGTCTTTTGGCCCGCCGCAGCGAGACGCTGCACGGCATTCAACACCTGCTGCCGCCCGGGGTCGACATCTGCAACATCCGCCATCACGGCGACCTGCATCTCGGACAGATCCTGATCACCGGCGACGATGTTCATATCATCGACTTCGAAGGCGAGCCGAGCAGAAGCGGGAAGGAGCGCCAGCGCAAGCTACCGGCGGCCCGCGATGTCGCCGGCTTCGTTCGCTCGCTGGATTACGCCACCGCCGCCGCCATCGACCGGATCGTGGGAGCCACCCCGGAGGAACTCGCGCGGCTATCCGGCGTTCTCGAACAACTGCGCGTCACGGCCACGGACGTGTTTCTGGCCTCGCTTCACGACGCGATCGCCAATTCAGAGGATTCGCCGCGATTGTGGCCAGCCGACCCGGACGTGACGCGCCGCCTGCTCACCTTCTTCATGATCGAGAAGGCTGTCTACGAGATCGAATACGAACTCGATCACCGCCCGGATTGGTCTCATGTTCCGCTGTCAGGCCTCGCACGCCTTGTGATTCCGGCAATTGATCTGGACGGAAATGGATGATGACGGCCTCTTCCGCACAACCGCCCGCCGCCGGAGCACCTGATATCGATTCAGAAGGCTGGGCGGTGCTGCGGGGGCTTCACGCCGATCCGTTTCATTATCTCGGTCCCCATGAGCGCGGGGGCAAAGCCTTCGTGCGGGTGTTCCTGCCGGATGCCGGCGCGGTCAGCATAATCGAATCCTGCAAGGAGACACCGTTGCGGCGGCTCCATCCCGCCGGCCTGTTCGAGGGCCCCCTCACCTCCACCTCCACGCCCTATCGCCTGCGCGCGGACTGGAATGGCGATCCCGTGGAGTTGGAGGACCCCTATCGTTTCCCGCCGATCCTGAGCGACTATGATCTCTATCTCCTGGGCGAAGGCACGCATCTGCGCGCCTATGACAAGCTCGGGGCACATCCGCTGGTGATGGACGGGGTGAGCGGCGTCGGCTTTGCTGTCTTTGCGCCGAACGCCAAGCGGGTCAGCGTCGTCGGAGATTTCAACTTCTGGGACGGACGCCGCCACGCGATGCGCATGCGCGCCAGCGGCTTCTGGGAGATCTTCATTCCAGACGCTGCCGTCGGGCAGACCTACAAATACGAACTCGTGGACCACCACGGCAAGCTGCTGCCGCTGAAGGCCGATCCTTTTGCTTTTTCTGCCGAGGTGCGCCCGGCAACAGCTTCGATCATCGTCGATCCCGAACAGATTCCGCGTCCCGCCGCACCTCCTGCCGATGCGAACCGGCTGGATGCTCCCATCTCGATCTATGAGGTGCATCTCGGATCATGGCGGCGGCACGAGGGCGACAACAGATGGCTGACCTATGGCGAGCTTGCCGAGCAGCTTCCCGCCTATGCCGCGTCCATGGGCTTCACGCATATTGAGCTGCTGCCGGTTTCCGAACATCCTTTCGACGGATCCTGGGGCTATCAGCCGACCGGCTATTTCGCCCCGACCAGCCGCTTCGGTTCGCCGGCGGACTTCGCTGTTTTCGTGGATGCCTGCCACCGCCATGGTCTCGCGGTGATCCTCGACTGGGTCCCCGGCCACTTTCCGGACGACCCCCATGGCCTCGGACATTTCGACGGCACCGCCGTCTATGAACACGCCAATCCCATGCAGGGCCGACATCTGGACTGGGACACGCTGATCTTCAACTACGGGCGGCGGGAAGTCGCCAACTTCCTTTTATCCAATGCGCTGTTCTGGCTGGACCGCTACGGCATCAACGGCCTGCGGGTCGATGCGGTCGCGTCCATGCTCTATCTCGACTACAGCCGCCCGGCCGGCGGCTGGGTGCCGAACCGCTTCGGCGGACGCGAGAATCTGGAGGCCGTGGACTTCCTGCGCCGCGTGAACACCGAAGTGTTCGGCCACTATCCGCAAGCCACCACGATGGCGGAGGAATCGACGGCATGGCCGGCGGTTTCCCGTCCGGTCGAAGCCGGCGGCCTGGGGTTCGGCTACAAATGGAACATGGGGTGGATGCACGACACCCTGAGATACATCGCCAAGGAGCCGATCTACCGCAAGCATCATCACGGCGACGTGGTGTTCGGGCTGCACTATGCCTTTTCCGAAAATTTTGTCCTGCCGCTTTCTCACGATGAAGTGGTTCACGGCAAAGGCTCGATCCTCGGCCGCATGCCGGGGGACGCCTGGCAGCGTTTCGCCAATCTGCGCGCCTATTACACTTTCATGTTCGGCCATCCCGGCAAGAAGCTTCTGTTCATGGGCGCCGAATTCGCGCAGGAGCGCGAATGGAACCACGATCGCGCGCTGGACTGGCACCTGCTCGACGATCCCGCCCATGAGGGCGTCCGTCTGCTGATCCGCGACCTGAACCACCTCTATCGCGCATTGCCGGCGCTTCATGCGCGGGATTGCGAGCCGGACGGCTTCGAATGGGTGGTGATGGACGATACCGAGCGAAGCGTCTTCGCGTGGCTGCGGCGTGGCCGCAACGCCGGCGAGATGTGCCTCGTGGTCGTGAACTTCACGCCGGTCGTGTATCAGGACTATGCCATTCCCGTGCCCATCTCCGGTTCATGGCGCGAGGCATTCAACAGCGATTCGACCCGCTATGGCGGCACCGATGTCGGCCATGGGGGGCGAGTTCAGGCAAAGTCCACGGCCACCGGCGGCGAGCTGATGCTGACGCTGCCGCCGCTTGCGGGGCTCATTCTGACACCGGAGATCTGAATGCGTATCCAGCAAGGCACCCCTCATCCCCTCGGGGCGACCTGGGATGGGCGCGGCACGAATTTCGCGTTGTTCTCGGCTCATGCGGAGAAGGTCGAACTCTGTCTGTTCGACCGACAGGGGCGGCGGGAGCTGGAGCGGATCGCACTGCCGGAGCACACTGACGACATCTGGCACGGCTATATGTCCGACGTCATTCCCGGCCAGGTCTATGGCTACCGGGTTCACGGCCCCTATGCGCCGGAGGAAGGCCACCGCTTCAATCCCCACAAGCTGCTGCTGGATCCGTATGCGCGCAAAGTTGCAGGGTCCATCGTCTGGAGCGACGCCCATTTCGCCTATCGCACCAACAGCGCCCGCGAGGACCTGTCCTACGACCGCCGGGATAATGCCCGCGGCATGGTCAAGGGCGTGGTGATCGACGATGCCTTCACATGGGGCGACGATCGTCATCCGTCCGTTTCGTGGAGCGACACGATCTTCTACGAAGCTCACGTCAAGGGGCTTACGATCGGGCGGGACGATGTGCCGCCCGCATGGCGCGGCTCGTTCCGCGGCCTCGCGGCGCCGGGCGTCATCCATCATCTGAAGCGTCTCGGCGTAACGTCCCTTGAGCTTCTGCCGATCCAGTATTTCCCGGACGACCGCTATCTGGTCGAGAAAAGCCTGCGCAATTACTGGGGCTACAACACGCTCGGCTTCTTCTGCCCCGAGCCGCGCTATGATCACGAGGATGCGCTGAGCGCCCTCAAGTCCACGGTGTCGCAGCTCCACAACGCCGGCATCGAGGTCATCCTGGATGTCGTCTACAACCATACGGCGGAAGGAAACCACCTCGGCCCGACGCTGTCGTTCAAGGGGATCGACAACCGGTCCTATTACTGGCTGACGTCGGACAATCCCCGCTATTACGAAAACTTCACCGGCACGGGCAACGCGCTGAACCTCACCCATCCGCGCGTGTTGCAGATGGTCATGGATTCCCTGCGCTACTGGGTCGAACACTGCCATGTGGACGGTTTCCGGTTCGATCTGGCGACCACGCTGGGCCGCCGCGCCGACGGCTTCGACCCGCAAGCCGGCTTCTTCACGGCGGTCGCGCAGGACCCCGTGCTCAGCCGCGTGAAGATGATCGCGGAGCCGTGGGATATCGGCCTCGGCGGATATCAGGTCGGCGGATTTCCCGCAGGCTGGTCCGAATGGAACGACGCCTTCCGCCATACCGCCCGGCTGTTCTGGCGGGGGGACCGCGGCCAGATCCGCGATCTCGCCACGCGGATGACCGGTTCAGCCGACAAATTCCGGCACAACGGCCGCCCGCCGCGCACCAGCATCAACCATGTCACGGTGCATGACGGCTTCACGCTGGCCGATCTCGTCAGCTACACCGGCAAACACAACGAAGCCAACGGCGAGGACAATCGCGACGGGTCAGACGAGAACCAGAGCAACAACTGGGGCGTGGAAGGGCCGACCGACGATCCCGACATCCTGACCCTGCGGCGGCGCATCCGGAAAAATCTGCTGGCGACACTTTTTCTGGCGCAGGGCGTGCCGCTCCTGCTCGCCGGCGACGAGGTCAACAACAGTCAGGGCGGCAACAACAACACCTATTGTCAGGACAACGAGACCGGCTGGGTGTCCTGGGAGGCGCTCGGCACGGAAGAGGACCTCACCGGCCTCGTGGCGCAACTGACGGCGCTGCGGCGCACCTATCCGCAGCTTCAGCCGCATCACTGGTTGAACGGCGGCGCGCCCGATCAGGATCGTGACAGCATCTGGTTCACGCCTGAGGGACGCGAGATGGAGGAGGACGACTGGAGCTTTGCGGAGGCCCGGTTTCTCGCCTATGTCATCGCGCCGCTGAGCGCGGACAGCGCGCCGGTTTTCATTGTCATGAACGCCGCCGATATGCCGATCGACTTCACTCTGCCGCAGTGGAACGGTGTTGCCGGATGGGTCCAGCGGTTCACGACGGCGGAAGACAACGGCTCCGGCAAGGAACGGCTGGCTCCGGGCGAGAGCAGTTCGGCCGATGCCCGCTCGGTTTCCGTTTTCGCCGGTGCGGAATGATCCGCCAGAGAGGGGGCGTCCGGCACCCGGAGAGACGCGCATGAGCGACACCGTCCAGTTCGGCCCGCGCATCGAACCCGGCGGCGGCGTGACATTCCGGCTCTGGGCTCCGCAGGCGCAAACGGTCGATGTCGTCATCGACGAGCGCGTCATTCCCCTCGAAGGCCGCCCCGAGGGATGGTTTCGGGCTTTCGTGCCGGAAGCGCGCGCCGGCACCCGCTATCGCTTCCGCATCGACGGCGATCTGCTGATCCCCGATCCGGCCTCGTCATACCAGCCGGAGGACGTCGCCGGGCCGAGCGAGGTGATCGACCACGATATCTTTCCCTGGCAGAGCGTCCCCTGGCGGGGCAGGCGCTGGCACGAAACCGTATGCCTCGAACTGCATGTCGGCACCTTCACGGAGGCCGGCACCTTCCGCGCTGTCATCGAACGCCTGAACCATGTCGTGGCCATGGGCTTCACGGCCATCGAACTGATGCCCGTGGCGGAATTTCCAGGCCGCTGGAACTGGGGCTATGACGGCGTGCTGCTGTATGCGCCGGACAGCGCCTATGGCACGCCGGACGATCTGCGTGCGCTGATCGACGCCGCCCATGCCCGCGGTCTGATGGTGTTTCTCGATGTGGTCTACAATCACTTCGGGCCGGAGGGGAATTATCTTGGCGTCTACGCCCCGACGGTCTTCACCGCCGACGTCCAGACCCCCTGGGGCGCCGCGATCGACTACGCCCTGCCGCAGATGCGCAGCTTCGCCATCGAGAATGCGCTGCACTGGCTTGAGCACTACCGCTTCGACGGCCTCAGGCTCGACGCCGTCCATGCCATCGCGCGGCGGGGTGATCCGTCCGTTCTGGAAACATTGAGCCGCGCCGTCGGCGCATTGTCGGAGCGCGAGAACCGCTTCATCCATCTCGTGCTGGAAAACGACGACAATTCCGCTGCCCTTATCGATCCCCGGACCGATCCGCCGAGCGGCCGCTATCGCGCGCAGTGGAACGACGACTATCACCATGCCTTTCACGACATCCTGACCGGCGAACGACAAGGCTATTACGGTGACTATGCCGACAGGCCCCATGCGGCGCTGGCGCGAATCCTCTCGACCGGATTTGCCTTTCAGGGCGAAGCCTCGCCCCATCGTGACGGCGCTCTCCGGGGCGAGCCGAGCGGCCATCTGCCGGCGACAGCTTTCGTGTCCTTCCTTCAGAACCACGACCAGATCGGCAACCGCGCCCGCGGCGAGCGGCTGGACGTTCTGGCCGCGCCCGAAGCT
>DATMEW010000151.1:0-10414 GCA_035556495.1 Xanthobacteraceae bacterium
TCGCGCGGACATAGCCGCCGAGCTTGATGCAGGTCTCAGTGCCGGGCACATAGAAATAACCAGCGCCGTAGAGATCGCAAA
The DNA here is from genome assembly GCA_035556495.1 of Xanthobacteraceae bacterium. Classification (GTDB taxonomy): domain Bacteria; phylum Pseudomonadota; class Alphaproteobacteria; order Rhizobiales; family Xanthobacteraceae; genus CANKHJ01. Next base: position 82 of record DATMEW010000151.1, read on the forward strand.
TCTTCACGTAAGAGACCGGCTTGGCCTTCACGGGAAGATCGGCAGCCTGCGCCCCGGTGAAGGCGATCAGACCCGCCGCTCCGCCGAGAAGAAGACTTTTCACCATCTTCATTATGAACCTCCAGTTTCATTTCGGAAGGGTCCGGCGCCGTCGGTGAAACACCGAGAGTGGTTCCCTGCCCCCCGTAGTCATTCCGGTGTTTCGGCCTTTCAGGCCTAGGCTCCCGGACAGACGAACCCAGGGAATCCCCCCTTCGTCATAGTGTCACACTACCCGGTGCGCGTTTTGTCGCAATCTAGAACCTTCCTCGTTTGGGCTTGTTTTCGCCGTTTTCAGGGCTGTGTTGCCAAAAGAGCACGAAATGTCGCACCCAGTTCAGAAGCATAACAATCTGCGATTATCGTATTTTATCCCGATATATCATATAGATGCTCCTTATCTACAGGATCGGAATGGTCTTCACTGCGAGTCATATGGAGTCACAGCCGTGGTTCCACTCCCGGGACTGTGGAAATCGGCGGGGACAATCCAAAGGCTCCGTCCGGAGGAATCGCCGCCCCGATTCCGGCGGCGTACCGATCTCGCCAGCCTTCCCAATAATCGCGCGGACGCGGCAGGGGGTAGCGTTTCATGATCTCGCAATCAGGGCAGAATATGGCCTGACGTCAGCGCTGGACGCGGCGGGAGCTGCACGCGGCCGGGGCTCGACGCGCTTGGCCGCCCGGACAGTCACGCCGCACCCGCCTGTCGCGCGTCGGGCCCGCCCGATCATGACATTGGCGGTATAATATACCGTCCGCGACGGAAGCGGAACGCCGTGCGAGACGACAGCCGCCTGACGACAGTCGAGCGCTGATGGCGCGAACCCTCTCACACCACCCCTCAGGGGCCGGAGGCAGGGCCGGGATGAGCTCAGTCCCGTTCAATATTTTACGCGGCTTGGATGGCGGAGACGGAGGGATTCGAACCCTCGATACGCCTTGAGAGCGTATAACGGTTTAGCAAACCGCCGCCTTCAGCCACTCGGCCACGTCTCCACAGGCTGTCTCCGTATCGGGCGCGCCCTGCCCGGTCAACCGCCTTCGCACCCTCTCCGCAGATATCCGTTCCGCGAAGGTCCGGGGCGGCCGGCGGCCGCGCCACATTCGGGCTCAGTGGAAGGCGCGGAGCCAGTCGCGAGCGGCGCGCTGGGCTGCGGCAATGTCCTGTTCCGACATCTGATCGGCGATCTCGCGGCGCAGGCGTGCCGCCTCCGCGCTGCCGTAGGACGCCGAAATGTTGAACCATTTGTGGGCCGCAACCAGGTCCACCTCGACCTCTCCGCCGACCGAATACATCAGACCCAGTTCAAAGAACGCAGTCGCTCCCAGCATGCCGCCGAGCGATCCGCCCCCGACCTGTTCAAGTCCCGCAATCTCGAAACGCGCCATATCCCGTCTCCCTGTCCGCATCGTCGCCGGTTCGTTCCGGCTTTCGATGCATGCGGCGCGATCAACGCCGCACCATGGGAGGGATCATGCGTATAAAATTTGAATCGTCCTTTAAGCGACGGCATGAACGGAGTCTGAACGCGGCGCGCTATGCCGCATGCCGAAGCATGCGCAAGACCATTGCCACGAATATTGCAGGATCGCGCCGGACTCGAAGATCGAGATCGGCCGCCCTCCGGGACCTGCCGGATCAACAAGGCCGGCATCCGATTGTGGGCGAAATGGCGCGAAACTCCGGCTTGAACTGATCACCCGAGGAGATGTTCACGGGAACGATCCGTATGGCAGCCGGCACTCCTCCAGCATGATGGTGATTTTCTTGCCGTTGCCCGTGCCGATACCTTGGCTGACGATCCAGCTTCAAACGACGCGGATGCGCCTGCAACCTTTTTCGCCGCGCCGGTCGGAGCGGGCCGTGTTGCACTTTCTGCTCGCCCCCGACTCGGGCCGGACCGCGTGCTGCTGGATGATGAAGAGTGTGTCCGCCGCACCATTTCAATCTCCCGGCGCACAGCTCCCGCCAGCGCGCGTCAGAACGATGATCCGGCCAAACATACGGCGCAACGGCTTGTGTTCAGAACGGTCCCTATTCGGGGAGAGCGGAAGCTGCGCCACTTGAACAGCGGCGTTCTAAAAAACTGGAGCCGGCTTCATCGTCCGGAGCAGTTACCGACCGCCCCCGACGGATGAACGCCGGCTCATATCCGGGCCATCGACGGCAGGTCGATGGCCTGTATTCCCATAAGGAACCTATCTCTTCTTGGCAGCCTTCTTGGCTTTTTTCACGCCCTTCTTGGCAGCCTTTTTCACGCCCTTCTTGGCGACTTTCTTGGCGACTTTCTTGACGGCCTTCTTCGCGGTCTTCTTCACGCCCTTCTTGGCGGTCTTCTTGGCAGTCTTCTTCACGGGTCTCTTGACGGTCTTCTTCGCGACCTTCTTCACGCTCTTTTTGGCCACCTTGGCCTTCTTCGCTTTCTTCGCCATGCTGCCCTCCTGGCCATCGATCAGATGGCCCCGTGTCGAACGAGTGCTTGCGCGAATCGCAAAGCACTGTTGTCCGCATTACTACAACGGCAGCTAAAAAACAGTGGTTGCACTTAAAGAACCGTTACGCCACCGGCACTTCCGGGCGTTGCAGCCAGCATTCCGAACAGCTCGAACCATCGCAACAACCAACACGAGAAGCGGCCGCCGCTATCATCAGTTCATGACGAACATTCAAAAAGCTGCCGATTGGCAGGTACTTTTTGTTATCCGCCTGTTTGATTGAAACAACCTTCCGAAGGCCGGTGCCGGCCAGCTCAGCAAAGAACCGAGGCGCCGCCGGCATTTCAGATTGTCAATGGATAGCGGTGGAAAAATCAGCGCGACGCATGCGCGATTGCTGCTGAGGACTTCTCATTCGCTGCCGAACCGAACGAATCGTGGTGGATGATTCGCATCGGCCGGCGCATGCGCAGGCTTGGAGATCGACGCCGTTGAATGGTGCGGCAGTGCTTCCCGAAGCATCCATCGGCAGCGCGGGACGCCTTCGACGGCCCGATGCCGATCGCCTTCAGAGACCCAGCTTGCGCTTGAGCAGATCGTTGACGGCCTGCGGATTGGCCTTGCCGCCGGACGCCTTCATCACCTGCCCGACGAACCAGCCGATCATCGCCGGCTTCTCCTTCGCTTGCTCCGCCTTGTCGGCATTCGCGGCGACAATGCCGTCCACGATGGCCTCGATGGCGCCGAGATCGCTCACCTGCGCCATGCCGCGGCTTTCGACGATGGCGCGCGGGTCGCCGCCTTCTGTCCAGACGATCTCGAACAGGTCCTTGGCGATCTTGCCGGAGATCGCGCCCTCGCCGATCAGGTCGAGGATCGCACCGAGCTGCGCCGGCGACACCGGAGATTCTTCAATCTGCCGGCCTTCCTTGTTCAGGCGGCCGGTCAGATCGTTGATGACCCAGTTGGCCGCCGCCTTGGCGTCGCGCCCCTGCGCAACCTGCTCGAAGAAGGCAGCGGTCTGGAGTTCCGCCACCAGCACATCCGCGTCATAGGCCGACAGGCCATGATCGCCCATGAAGCGCGCCTTCTTCTCGTCCGGTAGTTCCGGCAGGTCCGCCGCCAGCGCATCGACATAGGCCTGGTCGAATTCCAGCGGCAGCAGATCCGGGTCGGGGAAGTAGCGGTAGTCGTGCGCCTCTTCCTTGCTGCGCATGGAGCGCGTCTCACCCCGGTTCGGGTCGAACAGCCGCGTCTCCTGCACGATGGAACCGCCGTCTTCCAGAACCTCGATCTGCCGGCGCGCCTCGTGTTCGATGGCCTGGCCGATGAAGCGGATGGAATTGACGTTCTTGATCTCGCAGCGGGTGCCGAGCGGCGTGCCGGGCCGGCGCACCGACACGTTCACGTCCGCGCGCAGGGAACCCTTCTCCATGTCGCCGTCGCAGGTGCCGAGATAGCGCAGGATGGAGCGCAGCTTGCTGACATAAGCCTTGGCCTCGTCGGCCGAGCGGATGTCCGGCTTTGAGACGATCTCCATCAGGGCGACGCCGGAGCGGTTGAGATCGACGAAGGACATGGTCGGATGCTGGTCGTGGACCGACTTGCCCGCGTCCTGCTCCAGATGCACGCGCTCGATGCCGACCGTGACCTGCCCGCCCTCGGGCATGTCCAGCACCACCTCGCCCTCGCCCACGATGGGCGACTTGAACTGGCTGATCTGGTAGCCCTGCGGCAGGTCGGGATAAAAATAATTCTTCCGGTCGAACACCGAGCGGAGATTGATCTTCGCCTTGAGGCCGAGGCCCGTCCGGATCGCCTGCTTCACGCACTCCTCGTTGATGACCGGCAGCATGCCCGGCATCGCCGCGTCCACCAGCGAGACGTTGGCATTCGGCGCGGCGCCGAAGGCCGTCGAGGCGCCGGAGAACAGCTTGGCCTTTGACGTGACCTGCGCATGAACCTCGAGGCCGACGACGACTTCCCAGTCGCCGGTCGCGCCCTTGATGAGCTTTGCGGGAGTTGCGCGCGCGTCCATCTCGGTTCCTGTCACTCGTCCGCCCACCAGGGTTCCGGCAGTTTCATACGGCCCGCCGCCTGCTCGATCACCTCGCCCAGCGAGAACAGTGTCTCCTCGTCGAACGGCCGGCCGATCAGTTGCAGCCCGAGCGGCAGACCTTCGGACGACAGGCCGGCCGGCACCGCGATACCCGGCAGGCCGGCCATGTTCACCGTCACGGTGAAGATGTCGTTCAGATACATCTCGACCGGATCGTCGCCGCCCTTCTCGCCGATGCCGAAGGCGGCGGACGGCGTCGCGGGCGTCAGGATCGCATCGACACCGGCGTCGAAACAGGTCTCGAAGTCGCGCTTGATGAGGGTGCGCACCTTCTGGGCGCGCAGGTAATAGGCGTCGTAATAGCCGGCTGAAAGCACGTAGGCGCCGATCATGATGCGGCGGCGCACCTCCTTGCCGAAGCCTTCGGCACGGGTCTTCTCATACATCGCGGTGATGTCGCCGCCCGGCACGCGCAGGCCGTAACGCACGCCGTCGTAGCGCGCGAGATTGGACGAGGCTTCCGCCGGCGCGACGATATAATAGGCCGGCAGGGCGTATTTCGTATGCGGCAGCGAGACCTCGACGATCTCCGCGCCGGCCGCTTCGAGCCACGCCCGGCCCTGCGCCCACAGGCCCTCGATCTCGTCGGCCATGCCATCGATACGGTATTCCTTCGGAATGCCGATGCGCATGCCCTTCACGGATTTGCCGACCGCCGCCTCGAAATCCGGCACGGGCAGATCGGCGGACGTCGTGTCCTTCGGGTCGTGGCCGGACATGGAGCGCAGCAGGATCGCGGTGTCGCGCACCGTCCGCGCGATCGGGCCGGCCTGATCGAGCGAGGAGGCGAAGGCCACCGTGCCCCAGCGCGAGCAGCGGCCATAGGTTGGCTTGATGCCGACCGTGCCGGTGAAGGCCGCCGGCTGGCGGATCGAGCCGCCTGTGTCCGTCGCGGTCGCGCCGAGACACAGCCGCGCGGCGACGGCGGAGGCCGAGCCGCCGGACGAGCCGCCCGGCACCAGCGGCGCGTTCGAGCCTTCCCTGCGCCACGGCGAGGCGACGGGGCCGAAATAAGAGGTCTCGTTGGACGAGCCCATGGCGAATTCGTCGTTGTTCAGCTTGCCGAGCATCACCGCGCCGTCGCGCCAGAGCTGCGCCGTGACGGTGGATTCATAGGTCGGCACGAAATTGTCCAGGATGTGCGAGCAGGCGGTGGTGCGCACGCCCCTGGTCGCGAACAGGTCCTTGATGCCGAGCGGGATGCCGTCCAGCGGCAGCGCCGCGCCGGCCGCGATGCGTGCGTCGGCCGCCTTCGCCATGGCGCGGGCCTCGTCGGGCGTTTCCAGCACGAAGGCGTTCAGGCTGCGCGCCTGCGCGATGGCGGCGAGATGGGCATCCGTCAGCTCGGTGGCGGAAACGTCCTTGGCGCGGAGGCGGTCGCGCGCCTCGGCCAGGGTCAGGGAAGTCAGGTCGCTCATTCGTCGGGGCTGTCACAAACAAAGGCGCTGGCAGGCGCAGGATTGCGGGCGGAGCGCACGGAGCCGGCCGCCGGTGCCGCGGCGGGCTCCATGGAAAGTTCGGCAGGCTCCCTCTTGCGAAGAACCATGGTGCCGTCCGGCTCCTCGATCAGTTCGACCTCATGCGGCAGCGGCAGGTCCATGGCGCGCAGGTCGTCCTCGGACACGCCATCCGGCATCTTGCCCTTGGCGATCTGCTGGAGAAGCTGCCAGCGGTAGAACATATCCGCTTCTTCACACGCCATGCACATATCGGATCACCCGTTGGAGCCGCCGGAGGCTGGCTGTCTCATTCCACCACTTTCGGCACGAGGAAGAAATGACCTTCCGTCGCCGGGGCATTGCGCAGGATGTCGTCGGCGATGTCGCCGTCCGTCACGCGGTCCTCGCGCTTCCTCATCGCCATGGGGATCACGGAGGTCATCGGCTCGACACCCTCCACATCGACCTCGCCGAGCTGCTCCACGAAGGCCAGCATGGCGTTGAGTTCGCCGCGCAGATGCTCGACCTCGTCATCCGCGACCGCAATCCGCGCGAGATGCGCGATGCGATGGACCGTAGCGGCGTCGACCGACATGGAAACCTCAAAAAAACCTCGCGCGCGACAGCGGCGCGGAAACGCTGATTTTCTCGCAAGTCCTTGTTATTGCCCAAGGTCCGCCCGGTCAATCGCGGCCTGCGGCGAGCGTTCCCCGTGTCCGCGCCAGTCGCCATTTGAAAAATGGGGCCGGGCCAACGATATTACCACCATGGATGTACAGAACCCTTCGGCCCTGCCGACCGCCGCCAGCCGCGCGCCCCTCCATGTCGGGCGCGTCGGCCTCGTTGTCCGCGACCTTCAGACGCTCGCGCGCTATTATCGCGAGTTGCTCGGTCTGACGGAAATCTCCCGGCGCGACGATGGCGTCACCCTCGGCACGGGCGACACGCCCCTGCTCGACCTCACGCGCCGCACCGGCGCGCTGCCGGACGACCCGCGCGAGGCCGGGCTCTATCACACCGCCTTCCTGATGCCGACGCGGTCCGATCTCGGGCGCTGGCTGCTGCATATCGCGCGTGCCCGCGTCCCGCTCACCGGCGCATCGGACCACGAGGTGAGCGAGGCGATCTATCTCGACGACCCGGAAGGCAACGGCATCGAGGTCTATGTCGACCGGCCGGCGGAGCAATGGCGCCGCGAGGACGGCATGATCCGCATGGTCACGGAACAGCTCGACCTGGAAAGCCTCGCGGCCTCCGCCGACGGCGCGAGTTATGACGGCGCGCCGCTGGGCCTGCGCGTCGGCCATGTCCACCTGCGCGTCGGCGACGTGGACCGGGCCGAGGCTTTCTATCGTGACCTGCTCGGCATGACGGTGACGCGCCGCCGCCATGGCGCGACCTTCCTCTCCACCGGCGGGTACCATCATCACCTCGCCGGCAACATCTGGCACAGCAACGGCGCGGGACAGCGCAATCCGGACCGTACCGGCCTCGATGTCGTGACGCTGCATGCGCGCACCGGGGAAGACCTCGCCGCCGCGAAGGCGCGCTTCGCCGCCGGCGGCACGGCGATCCAGGAGATCGAGGACGGTTTCGAGGTCGCGGACCCCTGGGGTACGCGCATCCGCATCCGTCCCGAAGCCTGACGGCGGGGACAATGGCCAAGGGCACGCCCGCGACGCTCGCACTCGCCAAGGCGGGCGTGAACTTCCGCCTGCGTGAATATGACTACGACCCGGACGCGCCGAAGGTCGGCCTTCAGGCGGCGGAGGCGCTGGGCTTTTCGCCGGCCCGCGTGTTCAAGACGCTGATGGCGCGCGTGACCACGTCATCCGGCAGCAGCATCGTCTGCGCGGTCATTCCGTCCGATTGCGAAATGAGCCTGAAGCGCCTCGCCGCCGCGGCCAAAGCCCGGGACGCCGCAATGCTGCCGGTGCCGGAAGCGGAGCGCGCGACGGGTTATCATGTCGGCGGGATCTCGCCCTTCGGCCAGAAGCGCCGCGCGCCCTGTTTCATCGAGGAAGCCGCCCTCAGCCACGACACGGTGATCGTGAACGGCGGCCGGCGCGGATTGCAGATCGAGATCGCGCCGGCGGACCTCGTGAAGCTGCTCGGCGCGACGGTCGCCGCACTGGTGGCCGCATAGCAGCCGGACAAGCCCCGCTCCACTCGCATCACCGCTCCAGCAATCGTGATCGCCGGTCTGGAACCGCCTTCATTTGGACAAACGACGATCATCGGGCCGCCGCGGGGGCCGGTCAGATTCCGCGGCAATTACTCCGGCATGACGGCGCATCCCGGCTGTCGCAGCCGCCGCGCCGCCGACGAAACGAGGAGATCGTCATGGAACACCTCATCTTCATCTGTCCCAAGACCGGGCGGAACGTGGACGGCGGCTTCGCCACGGAGATCGCCACCCTGCTGCGCATCAGAAAAAGCATGGTGAAAGCCAAATGCAGCGCCTGCGGCGGCGAGCATGTCTGGCCGGTCCAGGACGCCTTTCTCGCGGAAGCGGCCTGACGTGACGAGACCGGCCGGCTCGCTTGACCGGCCGGCCGCCGGCTTGCACATTCGCGCGCGCTGTCACCGGGCCTTCCCGCCTGCGGTGAAGTTTCCGGGAGATGCGCGTGTCCAAGCCCAAAGTCCTGATCTATGCCCGGCGCGAGGAAAAGCCGGAAATCATCCAGACGCTGATCGACATCGGCTGCGACGTGCAGTTCGGCGATCCGGCCTGGACGCTGCCGCGCGGCGAGCATGAGGACGCCTTCGTCGAGGCGGCGCGGGACGCGGTGGTGCTGATGGGCACCTCGATCCGCCATACGCCGATCAGCCGCCGCATTCTCGAAGCCTCCCAGCGGCTGCGGCTGGTCGCCAAATACACGGTCGGCGTGGACGACGTGGACACCGACGCCGCGACCGAACTCGGCATCATGGTGTCTCACGCCCCGACCGAGGAGAATGTCTTCGCCGTCGCCGAACAGGCCGTCGCGATGATGCTCGGCATCCTCAAGAAGGTGCGCGAGCGCGACGCCGCCGTGCGCGCCGGCGAGTGGCGCACACCCGCCAGTTCCACCACCTATTTCGGCAGCCGCATGACGGACGGCCATGGCGGTCTCACCGTCGGCCTTGTCGGGCTCGGGCGCATCGGCACCCGCGTCGCGCAGCTTCTCGCGCCGTGGCGCGTGCGCGTCATCGCCTATGATCCGCATATTCCGCCGGCGCAATTCCTGCTCGCTGGGGTGCCTTCGGTCGACTACGAGACGTTGCTGCGCGAAGCCGACATCGTCTCCTTCCATGTGACCCTCACGAAGGAAACGCGCTTCATGCTCGATGCCGAGCAGGTCGCGATGATGAAGCCGGGCGCCATCGTCGTGAACACCGCGCGCGGCAAGGTCATCCGCGAGCAGGCCGTGGCCGATGCCTTGCGGGACGGCCGGCTGCGCGCCGCCGCCATCGACGCCTTCGAGGAGGAGCCGCTGCCGGCGGATTCGCCGCTGCGCGCCCTGCCCCAGCACCAGACCCTGTTCTCCCCCCATGCGGCTGCCTATAACGGCAGCGGCGAATTGTTCGCCGGCATCAACTGGGCACTTCGCTCCGTGCTGACCGCGCTCAAGGGCGACATTCCCGACAACGTCTATAACCGCGAGGTGCTGCCGCGCTGGCGCGAACGGTTCGGCGGCGCGAGCGTGCTCGACGCGGAACAGACCTGAAGGCCCGCGAGGCGGCGGCGAGGAGTCATGACCATTCAGAGCAAGCCCGTTCATGTCGTCGGCGGCGGCCTCGCCGGCTCGGAAGCCGCATGGCAGGTCGCGCAGGCCGGCGTGCCGGTCGTGCTGCACGAGATGCGGCCCGTCCGCGGCACCGCCGCCCATCAGACCGATGGTCTCGCTGAACTGGTCTGCTCGAACTCGTTCCGCTCGGACGATGCACAGACCAATGCGGTCGGCCTGCTGCACGCGGAGATGCGCCGCCTCGGCTCGCTCGTCATGCGCGAGGGCGACCGCCATCAGGTGCCGGCCGGCGGCGCGCTGGCGGTGGACCGCGACGGCTTCTCCGCCGCCGTGACGCAGGCGCTGAGCGAGCATCCGCTCGTCACCATCTCACGGGAGGAAATCGCCGGCCTGCCGCCGGAGGACTGGGACAACGTCATCGTCGCGACGGGACCGCTGACCTCATCGGCGCTGGCGCAGGCCATCGCCGCGCTCACCGGCAGCGATGCCCTCGCCTTTTTCGACACCATCGCGCCGATCGTCCATCGCGACTCCATCGACATGGACAAGGCCTGGTTCCAGTCCCG
>DATMEW010000152.1:0-17904 GCA_035556495.1 Xanthobacteraceae bacterium
CTCCTTGAGATCGGCGAGGTCGGTCGCGAGGCAGAAGATCGCCATGACCTCGCTCGCCACCACGATGTCGAAACCGTCCTCGCGGGGGTAGCCGTTCGACGGGCCGCCGAGGCCGATCACCGTGTCGCGCAGCGCCCGGTCGTTCACATCGAGCACGCGACGCCAGGTCACACGCCGCATGTCGATGCCGAGGGCGTTGCCGTGGTGCGCGTGGTTGTCGATGAGCGCCGCGAGCAGGTTCGTCGCGATCGCGATCGCCGAGAAGTCGCCGGTGAAGTGGAGGTTGATGTCCTCCATCGGCACGACCTGAGCATAGCCGCCGCCGGCCGCGCCGCCCTTCATGCCGAAGCTCGGGCCGAGCGAGGGCTCGCGCAGGCACAGCATCGCCTTCTTGCCGATATGGTTCAGCGCGTCGGTGAGGCCGACCGTGGTGGTGGTCTTGCCCTCGCCGGCCGGTGTCGGCGTGATCGCCGTGACCAGGATCAGCTTGCCGTTCGGCTTGCTCTGGAGCGACTTGATATAGTCCATCGAGACCTTGGCCTTGTAGTGGCCATAGGGTTCGAGGTCCTCCGGCTTCATGCCGAGCTTCTCGCGGGCGATGTCGAGGATCGGCCGCATTTTCGCGGCCTGGGCGATCTCGATGTCGGACTTGGGATTCTGGTGTTGTGAAGCGGGCATGGCGTCGTCCTGCGATCCTGAAACACGATTAGCCGACATGCCCGGCGACGGCGAAGGTGCATGGCGCTTCCTCCGTTGCGGCCGGGCAAATTCTTGGCCGGTGGCCTCGGCGCCGGCTGCCGCGATCATTATGGACAGCCGCGGCTAGATCGGCGCCACCTTGCACAAGCCACGACAGAATGGCCGGCGTCAACGGCGATCTCGCCCACTTGCCCACTGCGTTTTTCCCGTAAAATCGAGGTTTTCGAGGGGCGCGCGGGACACATTGTTTGCCCATCTTTCGGGCGGGCGGTGAATGTGGGTGCTCTCAGGCAGAAAAAAGCCAAGCGCAAACTGCGGTGCGCGGCCCTCCCCCGCGGCGCGCGCTGGCCGCGCGCTGCCGCTGCCGCGCATTGCCTTCCGGGCCGGCGGCGCAGTAATGCGACTGCGCGCCGTTCGGCCGGTATGGAGGCCGGGACCCGTGCGCGGCTGGGAGGATTGCGGATCATGCGTGTCGTGCTGTGGGCGACGCCGGCGTCGAGGCCGGCGATGGAAAAGAGATTCGGCCGCGTCAAAGGGCTCGATCTCGTCAGCGTCGACAGCGCCGATGCGGTGATCGCGGCGTTGCCGCAAGCCGAGGTGCTGGCGCTTCAGGTGTTCAACTATACGCCGGCCCTCGCGCAGGCGGTGCGCGAGGGGCATGCGCCGAAGCTCAGGCTGATCCAGATTCTGACGGTCGGCTATGACCGGCTTCAGAAGGAGAAGATCCCGCCGCAGATCATGGTCGCGACGGCGGGCGACAGCCTCGGCACCGTGGTGGCGGAACATGCCATCGGCCTGACGCTGGCGCTGCTGCGGCGCACGCCGGAGATGCTGGCGATGCAGGCGCGCCGGCACTGGGGCAACGACGTGATGGGGCGTATGGGCAGCCTCGACGGCCGCACCGTTGCGGTCGTCGGTTTCGGCGCCATCGGCCGCGAGATCGGCCGGCTGTCCCAGGCGTTCGGTGCGCGCAGCATCGGGTTGTCCCGGTCGGCCACGCCGCATCCGAGCGGCGATGAGGTGCGGTCCATGACGCGGCTTGACGAGACGCTGGCCGAGGCGGACGTGGTCGCGGTGGCGACGCCGCTGACCGACGAGACGCGCGGCCTGTTCGACGCGGAACGCTTCGCGCGGATGAAGCGCGGCGCGCTGTTCATCAACATCGCGCGCGGGCCGGTGGTCGTCACCGAGGCGCTGATCGCTGCGCTGGAAAGCGGCCATCTCGCCGGCGCGGGGCTCGACGTTGCCGATCCCGAACCGCCGCCGCCGGACCATCCGCTCTGGACCGCGCCGAACCTGATCCTGACGCCCCATTGCGCGGTGGCGGGCGGGGCCTACCGGCTGGCGGAATTCGTCGGCGACAATCTCGAACGCATTATGCGGGGCGAGCAGCCGCATTCGGTCGTCGCACTATAGCCGCTGCATGGTTATGGCGGCTGCGCCGCCGGCGCGCGGCTGATAGGCTGACAGATAGACAGGGAGGACACCCCATGGCGCAGATTCGCCACATCGCCTTTGCCAGCGACCATCCCGGCAAGGCCGCGGATTTCTACAAGGCCGCTTTCGGCTTTCGGGAGCTTGGCCGTTTCGGTCTCGACCCCGCCAATCCGGATGTCGCGCCGCGCCCCTCCGGCGTGATGCTGACGGACGGGCATCTCAACATCGCGATTCTGAAGTTCGGCAACGACCAGACCGGCGTTGGCATAGACCACGTCGGCTTCCATCATTTCGGCGTGGTGGTGGACGACTGGGAGAGCTGGACGCAGCGCCTCGAAGCCCTCGGCGCGCCGAACATCACGACGCTGGCGGAGCTGCCCAAGACCGCGCATCCGGAAATCAAGTTCCGGGGGCCGGACGGCGTGGTGTTCGACATCTCGACAGCCACATGGCCCGGCGCGGGCGCGGTGGACGAGGCGGACACGAAGCTGCCTGCTGCGGCGCAGGCCGCTGAGTAAGGCGGTACAGCGGCGGGATTATTCCGCCGCTTCCACCTTGCGCGACCGCAACGCCGCTGTCGCGGCCGCGTCGATGGCGCCGGCCGCGACATCGATCACGACACCGTAGCGCTCGCGCGCGGCCTGCGCCGACACATAGCCTTCCATCACGTCGCGCAGCACGCGCTGGGGATCGCGCGCCTTCGGATCTCCGAAGCCGCCGCCGCCGCCGGCACGAAGCCGGATGGCGTCGCCCGCGCGCAGGCGCTGGGACAGCGCCTTGCCGTTCGGCATGTCTTCCTTCCAGTTGCCGCCGAGCCGCAGCGCGACCTCGTTGCCGGCGCCGTCCTCGCCGCCATGCAGGCCCCAGGGCCGGCAATGGACGCGGTCGATATAGGTATCGACGCCCATCGGCCCGAGCGCCTGCATGATCACTTCCGTGCCGAGGCCGCCGCGGTGGCGTCCCGGGCCGGCGCTGTCCTGCCGCAGTTCGACCTTCTCGATCAGCAGCGGGAATTTGGCTTCAAGCTGTTCGGACGGGCCGCTGTGGGTGTCGCCGTCGTTGATGCAGACCGTGGCGGAGACGCCGTCCTCGGTCATCTTCGCGCCCCAGCCGCCGCCGATCGGCCCGCTGGAGCCGATGAAGAAGCGCCCGTCGCGCGGCGAGATGCCGTGGAAATTGCCGAGGCAGAGATCGGCATGGTGCCCGGCGGCAACCCGGTCCGGGATCGCGTTCGCCAGCGCCTTGAAGATGGTGTCGATCACCGTCATCGGGAAGGTCATCCACCAGCGCATCGGCGCGGGGCGCTCGGCGCTGACGATGCTGCCCATGGGCACGACGACGTTGAGCGAGCGGAACGCGCCGTCGTTCACGGGATAGTCGGTCGGCGTCGTCAGGCACTTGTAGGCGACCTGAGCGCAGGCATAGCCGGTGGTGACGCCGGAATTGTAATAGCCGCGCACCTGCTTGGCGACATCGGTAAGATCGACGGTCATCTCGTCGCCCGACACCGTGACCTTGACGCGGATCGGCACCCGCTTGCCGATGTCGAGGCCGTCGTCGTCCATGAAGGATTCGGCTTCATAGACGCCGTCCGGAATGGTGCGGGTATTGGCCCGCGCCATCGCCTCCGAATGGTCCATGATCGTGGCGATAGCGCCGAGCACGCTGTCGCGGCCATAGCGCGTCAGGAGTTCGAGGAAGCGGCGCTCGCCGGTGGTCACGGCGGTGATCTGGGCGCGCAGGTCGCCGAGCGCGCGCTCCGGCACGCGCACGTTCAGCGCGATGATGTCGACAAGGTCCTGATTGACCACGCCGGCCTTGCGGTATTTCAGGATCGGGACCTGAAGTCCCTCGGAATAGATGTCCGTGGTGGCGCCGCCGAGGGTGCCGCCGATATCGATCCAGTGCGCCATGCAGCAGGTGAAGGCGATCAGCTCGCCCTCATGGAACACCGGCAGGGCGAAGGTCATGTGGTTGAGATGGCTGCCGGTGATATAGGCGTCGTTGGTGACGAGGATGTCGCCGGGCTCCAGCCCTTCGGTCTCGTAGCGCGCCAGCATCGCCTTCACGGTGTCGGCCATGCCGCGGATGAACATCGGCAGGCCGAGCCCGATGGAGACGGTTTCGCCCTTGGCCGTGAACAGGCCGACGGTGAAGTCCAGCGCCTCGTAGATGATGAGGTTATAGGCCGTCCGCATCAGGTTCGTCTTCATCTCCTCCGTCACGGCGAGCACGCCGTTGCGGATGATCTCGACGGTGATGGGATCGACGGCGGATGTGTCGGTCGCCTGCATGGCTGTCGCCTGATTGTCTGTCGCGCGCATCAGCGGCCTCCGATCGCGATATCGAGATTGCCGAAGCGGTCCACGGTCATCACGTCGCCGGGGGCCAGCACGGTGGTGGAGGCATGTTCCTCGATCAAGGCCGGACCCTGCACCACGTTGCCGGCTTTCAGGGCCGTGCGGACATAGACCGGCGTGTCGGCGAAGCCGGTATCGCGGAAATACACCGGCTTGACCCGGCGCAGCGCCTCCTTGGCCGGCGTCGCGCCGCCCTGCGGCAGCGGCGGGCGCGGCGGCTTGCGCATGACACCTGTCACCGTCATGCGCAGACTGACCATCTCCGCCGCTTCCTTCGGCGCGGAAGTGCCGTAGCGAGTGAGATGCAGCGCGTCGAAGGCGGCCTTGATGCCGGCGCGATCCTCGCCATCGAACAGCGCCTGCGGCAGCTCCACCGTCACGGCGTGTTCCTGCCCGACATAGCGCATGTCCGCATAGCGGGTGATGCGGATCTCGTCCGGCTTCACCGTGGAGCCGCCGATGGCCTCGCGGCCCTGGGCTTCGAGATCGCGGTAGATGTCCTCCAGATGGGCGAAGGGCACTGTCGCGAGTTTCTCGAAACAGGAGCGCACATAGTCGTAGCGCAGGTCGCCGAACAGCATGCCATAGGCCGAGAAATGCCCCGGCGAGAACGGGATCAGCACCCGCCGGATGCCGATTTCCCGGGCGATGGCGAAGGCATGCAGCGGACCCGCCCCGCCATAGACCACCATGGCGAAGGCGCCGGCATCGAGGCCGCGCTCGGTGGTCACGCCCTTCACCGCATGGGACATGGCGGTGGCGGCGATGCGGATGATGCCGTCCGCGGCCGCCGTCACGTCGAGGCCGAGGGGCTTGGCCACCTTGGCGTCCATCGCGGCGGTGGCGGCGGCGACGTCGAGCTTCATCTCGCCGCCGAGGAAATTGTCCGGGTCGAGCCGGCCGAGCAGCAGGTTGGCATCGGTCACGGTCGGGTTCTCGCCGCCGCGGCCGTAGCACGCCGGGCCCGGCGTCGAGCCGGCGCTCTGGGGGCCGACGCGGAGCGCGTTGCCTTCCATCACGCGGGCGATGGAGCCGCCGCCGGTGCCGACCTCGAAAATATCCGTCATCGACATCTGGATCGGCAGGGCGCGCTCATAGCTGCCGATCAGCGCATGGCCGGAGGTCAGCGGCTCGCCGTCGGCGATGACGCCGGCCTTGGCGGTGGTGCCGCCCATGTCGAAGGCGATGGCATCTTTCAATCCAAGCTGGGCGCACATGGCCTGCGCGCCGATGACGCCGGCCGCGGGGCCGGATTCCAGCATCCGCACGCAATGCTCCCGCGCATGGGCGACCGGGAACAGCCCGCCGGTGGACTGCACCGCATAGAACGAGCCGGAGAAGTCACGTTCCGCAATGTGCTTCTCGATCTCGGCGAGATAGCTGCCGACGCGCGGGCCGACATAGGCGTTGGCGACCACCGTGGAAGCGCGCTCGAACTCGCGATATTCCTGCGAAAGCTCATGGGACGCGGACACGAAGGCATCCGGCATCTCCTCCTGCACGATCTCCTTGACCCGCTTCTCGTGGGCCGGGTTGCGGTAGGAATGTAGCAGCAGGATCGCGATGGATTCGATGTCCGTGGTCTTCAGTTCGCGGGCCAGCGCCCGGACCTGATCCTCGTCCAGCGTTTCGTGAACCGCGCCGTCCGCGCGCAGGCGCTCATGGACCTCGAAGCGCCAGGACCGCTTCACCAGCGGCTCGTGCTTGCCGAAGAACAGGTTGTAGGCGTCCGGCCGGTTGATGCGGCCGATCTCGTAGACGTCGCGGAAGCCGCGGGTGATGAGCAGCGCGGTCTTGGCGCCGGTGCGCTCCAGCAGCGTGTTGATCGCGACCGTCGAGCCATGGAGGAACAGATAGGCGTCGCGGAAGGCCGCGCCGGCCCCGTCCACGCCGTTCTGGATGCCCTGCACCAGCGCCTCAGGCGTCGAGAGCGACTTGCCGAACAGCAGCCGGTCGCCGGCCTCGTCGAAACCCGCGACGTCCGTGAAGGTGCCCCCGATATCGGCGGCCAGCCGCAGCCGGCCGGCAGGCTTCGATTCGGCGGCTTTCGATTGAGCAGTCAACGAGGGCACCCCTTTCGGCGAACTTCTGGCGGCTGACAAAGTCAGCCGGCGATTAACTGGACAAAACCCGTCGCGGGATCAAGGCCAATAATAGGCCATCATCAAAGGAAATGGGCCATGACCGGCCCGAATGGATTTTTTCGGTGCCACGGGATATCACGTTTCGCTATGGAACTCCCTTTCGCGCGCCCGGCCCCGCAGAAGCCGGACCTTGCCGCCCTCTGGGCGCGAGCAAGGACCGTGACCGTTCATCCGCCCGGCTGCCCCTGCGTGACGCGGGGGTTCGGCGTGACGCTGGACGCGCGGATGATCGAGGACGACATTCTCGACTATCTCCACGCCCGTTATGAGATGAACGGCCGCATGCGGCTGGCCGCCGTGGTGGAAGGCCGGCGCGGCGCGCTGATGGCCCCGGCGGGCGCGGCCCCATTCGAGGATTGGCTGGCGACCTTTTCTGCCCTGCCGGAGGAGGACCGCGCCGCGATCGAGCAGGACCTCGCCCAGGTGCTGGCCTCGTTCACCGGCGCGGACGACGGCGGTTTTGAATGCGCGTGAGCGTTCCGGCCGGCGAGAGCGCCGGGGCGCTCATGCCGCCCCACGGGAGGCGATCCGGAAACACCATATCCTGATCCACGAGCACATTGTTTCGATCCACGCCTCGGCGGGAGGCGACGCAACGAAGCGCGAAGATATGTGCGACCCTGCCGCTTGCCCCAAACGGGCCGCCGGGGTTACGTCGTGATGCCGTGGCGGTCGTTGTTGTTGGTGCGATGGTCGCCGGCGAGCCAGCGCTTCAGCTCAGTGTGGCAATCCTTGAGCCGCATGGCGTTGATCGCCTCCACCTCCGGATGGTCGATGGTGAATTCCACCTTCAGGCCGTCCGGGCTCTGGGTATAGATCGACTTGCAATAGCCGTGGTCGGTCTCGCGCAGCGGCAGGCCCGCCGCGACGATGCGCTGCTGGATCGCGTCATAGGTCGCTTCGTCCACCAGCATGGCGAAATGCTGGCCCATCTCCGGCCGCAATGTCTTGAGCGCCTCATAGGCGTCTTCATCCGCGAACTGGAAGAAGGCGAGCGCACCGCCATCCTCCAGCGTATAGAAGGTGTGGCAATAGTCGATCTCGCGGCCGACCGTGCCGTTATAGGCGCGCTCGCACCATGTCGCCGTCAGCGGGACGCCGATCACGTCTTCCCAGAAGACGCGGTTGGCCTCCTGGTCCTTCACCGTGAAGGCATAGTGATGGAGCCGCTGGGGAAGGCGGGGCAGGGCGCCGGCGGGGGTGGCGGCGGGGGTGGCGGATTGGGCCGGTGTCGCGGTCGTTGCTGTCTGCGTCATGGCGATCCTCCTGAGCCTGCATTGCTGCCCGCCATCATAACGCATTTTCCGGCGAAGCGGATACCGGTTCGCCGGAGGGACATGGGGCCGCGCAACGGCTTCAGGAGCCATGCCGCGTTCATGCGGCATGGTTCGCGCCGGCTGGTCCGCTCAGACCGTCAGCACCAGCTTGCCGAAATGACTGTTGCTGCGCATGTAAGCCTGCGCCTCGACGGCGTCGGAGAGCGTGAAGCGCCTGTCGATCGGCAGCGCGATATCGCCGGCGACAAGCTGTTCCCACAGGTCCGCCGTGGCCAGGCGGCCGATCTCGCGGACTTCCTCCACCGTGCGGGTGCGGAAGGTGACGCCGATATAGTCGATGCGCCGCGCGGCATGGATGTCGAAATCGAACTCCGCGGTCTTGCCGCCGAGACGGCCGACATTGACGATGCGGCCGAGCACGCGCGTCGCGCGCATGGCGGGCACCACGGTCTGGCCCGACACCATGTCCACGACCAGATGCACGCCTTTGCCGTCCGTCGCCTTCAGCACCTCGTCCGGCCAGGCGGGATCGCGGGTGTCGATGGCGAGGTCCGCGCCGAATTCCTTCAGCCGTGCGCGCCGGGCATCGTTGGTGGACGAGCCGATGACGAGGGCGGCGCCCTTCTTCTTCGCGATCTGAAGGCCCATCAGCCCGACGCCGGAGCTGGCGCCCTGGATCAGCACGCTTTCGCCCGCCGTCATGCGGCCGGCGGTGATGACGGCATTGTGCATGGTGTGGAGGGCGATCGGCAGCGTCGCGGCGGTCTCGAAATCCATGTTGCCAGGGATTTTGGTGACGCGGCCATAGTCCGTCACCGCATATTCGGCATAGCCCCCCGCGCCGGAACACGCGACGCGGTCGCCCTTCTTCACATGGGTCACGTCCGCGCCGGTCTCGACCACTTCGCCGGCCCATTCGAGGCCGACGACCGCGCCGACCGCGCCATGGCCGCCGGTGCCCTTGGCGGCGTTCAGGTCCGCGCGGTTCAGCCCCGCGGCATGGACGCGCACCAGCACTTCGCTGGCCTTCGGCTTGGGTTGCGGAATGTCGTCCCGGATCTCCAGGCCGTTCGGTGTGCCAACGGCAGCCTTCATCGGTATTTCCCCCTGCGATGTTGCTCGCGTGCTCCTAGCACCTGGGGTGCGGAGAGTCATGAGCCGGTGTCACACGGCGGCATGCTCTTCCAGCATGCGCTGCAAATGGGCGTCGTAGCGCGCCGCCAGTTCGCGCAACGCGCCGCCGCCGTCGCCCGCGAAGGACGCGCCATGCATGACGGCGAGCAGGCGTGGTTCCAGCGCCGCGAGTCGCCGCAGCGTCGGCGCCGTGGTCGGCCCGAGGCTGGTCGAATAGACGAAATCCGTCGTCTCCGTCGCCGGGGCGACAATGTCATGCTCCGTCAGCGCCGACACGCGGCCGAACTGGCTGAGCAGGTCGCCGCACAGCAGCGTGCCCGACGTCTCCTCGAACATCGCGCCGGCGTCCCAGCCATGGGGCACATGAGGCGTGGCGAGCCAGCGGAAGCGCCGGGCGCCGGTGGCGATGATCTCGCCATCCGCCAGCGCCCGCGGCGGCCGGTCCGCGAGGTCGTTCAGCGAGACGCGGCAGCCGGTGGCGCCGTGCGCGATCGTGGCGTGGGGCGCGGCGGCGAGCCAGTCGTTCATGCCGCCGCATTCGTCGGCCTCCACATGGCCGAAGCTGATCCAGCGCAGCCGTTCCAGCGGCATCACGCGGGCGACGGCGGGAGCGAGCAGCGGAAACATCCGCCGCATGCCGGCGTGATAGAGCAGGGGCTCCTCGTCCCGCCACAGGAAATGGCTGAAGCTGAAGCCCTTCGGCCCGACCTGCGGAACGAAGATCGAGATGCGGAACAGCCCATCGGCGATTTCGTCGATGGTCGCGCCGTCTGTCATGGATTCGGTCGTGGATTCCGTCATGGGTCGTGTCGTCATGAATGGTGCTGATGCGGACCTGTGCGGGGGCTCGGACCTTTTCCCGCGACGCCAGAGAGTCTCCAGCTATGAGCCTATCGTGCTTTCAGGCGAAGGACATACCGGTTCGCGCCGGGACCAAGCGTCAGGCAGCGAATGGTCCCGCACCCGAAGGCAGGCGGGTCACGGCGTGAAGGCGTGCCGTGAATCGTGCCGGCGATGCGGGGAACGGCCGCGCCCGGCGCGCCGTTCCTTTGCATGCAATAGCGGCGCAGGTCAGCCGCCGGCTTCCTCCCGCGCGATGCGCGCGCCTTCGACCATGGCCTTCATCTTGGCATAGGCGATGTCGCGCGGCAGGAATTTCAGCCCGCAATCCGGCGCGACGACGATGCGCTCCTTCGCCACATGGGGCAGGGCGCGGCGGATGCGGTCCGCGACCACCTGCGGCGTTTCGATCTCCATCTTCGAGAGATCAATCACGCCGAGCACGATCTGCTTCGACGGCATCTTCTCCAGCACCGCGAGGTCGAACTGCGGCTCCGCCGTCTCGATGGAGATCTGGTCCACCTTCGAATTCTCAAGCTCGGTGAGAAAGGCGTATTCGTCCGGCTTCGACTTTACGATATAGGCATAGCCGAAGCAGAGATGGATCGCGGTGGTGCCGGTGACGCCCTCCAGCGCGCGGTTCACGGCGGCGATGCCGAAGTCGCGCGCCTTGTCCGGCCGGGCCTGCATATAGGGCTCGTCGAGCTGCACGATGTCCGCGCCCGCGGCGAACAGCTCCCGCACTTCCTCGTTCACCGCGGCGGCATAGTCCATCGCCGCGGCGGCCTCGTCGTTGTAGAACTCATCCTTGGCCTGCTGCGCCATGGTGAAGGGGCCGGGGATGGTGATCTTGATCTTGCGGTCGGTATGGGCGCGCAGGAATTTGAGATCGCGGACTTCGACGGCGTGCTTGCGGCGGATCTTGCCGACGATGCGCGGCACCATGTCCGGCTTGCCGCTGCGGCTCGGCACGATGCCCGGCGTTTCGATATCGACGCCTTCCAGCGCGGTAGCGAAGCGGTTGGAATAGCTTTCGCGGCGAATCTCGCCGTCGGTGATGATGTCGAGGCCGGCCCGCTCCTGATCGCGGATCGCCAGCAGCGTGGCGTCGTCCTGGGCTTCTTCGAGATATTCGGGGCCGATGCGCCACAGGTCCGTGCGGCGGATGCGGGGCGGGGCCTTCTCCGCCAGCCTGGCGCGGTCGATCAGCCAGTCGGGCTGGGGATAGGAGCCCACCAGCATTGTCGGAAACAGCATGAAACCTCCCTTGGGCCGGCCTGTTGCGGCCGTGTCTCTCGCGCTCTCGTGGCGGCGATGCAGGGGCATTGTGGCACGCGGCCTCACGGGTTGTCATGCGCGGATGGCGCGGGTTGCTGCTCGATCCGACGGCTCTGTCCGCGCCTCCGTGCGGGAGGCGGCGCAGTCTCGATGTCGCGAAGTTGCACCCTGAAGCGTTTCGATCCACGCCCCGGCGGGAGGCGAAGCGGGGCGCAAGCCGTTTCGGCAAAACGTCGGGCCGCCGGCTTGGGGGCGCAGCCGAGAGAAGGGCGTTATGGCCGTCCTGCTGCCGTCAAAAAAACGTCACGACGGGCTTCCCTTTGGAGGCAGGCGTTGCTACATACCCCTCGCCGGCGCGGGATGTCGTCCAGTTGGGTCGAAATCCTGCGCCTTCGAGTTTCTCGCGGGGTGGAGCAGCCCGGTAGCTCGTCAGGCTCATAACCTGAAGGTCGCTGGTTCAAATCCAGCCCCCGCAACCAAACCATAGGCCGTTGAAATCATGAGTATTTCAGCGATGCCTTTCCGCCCGATTCCTCATCAAAAATTGCGGCCGTGGAAGCGAATGGAAGACGATTCCATCGCGGTTCCGCGGGCGGCTCTGTGGGGGATCCGATTCACTGCTGCGTGGTCAATCGTGCGGCTTTCAGCTCCAAAGCGGACCTGCCCAGGCACGCTGCCGGGCGGCAGGCTGCGAGGGTTTCGCGCAGCATTTCGCGACAGCGTTTCATAGCGAGGACCCGAAGCCGGTGAGCCGGATGCACGTGAGAGTCTGTACGGTTCTGATGGAAACAGAACTCGGGGCTCCAGGTTGTTGTTTGCCGCATCTTCTTCACGCAAACCTGCATCTACGTCGCGCGAAGATGCTCTAGTAGCTGATCGTACTTCGCACGCCGATCACCGCGCCGCCCTTGATCGGCAAACTCGGAGATACTGGATCCGGCACGCGACCGCCGGGATTGATGACGTACTGGAACACTGGCTGAATCGTCCATCCCGGCTTGATCTGCGCCAAATAGGTGAGGTCGAACGTCAGCTCATAATTCCTGATGGGCCGGTCCTGTCCGGTGAATGCAACCATGTCGCGGTCGAACGCGCGCGCCCGGTTCGACATTTCAGCGTAGATGAATGATGCTCCGAATCTGTCGTCCGGCCGCCACGGCAGCATACCCGCGAAGACAACTCCGCCGTCCAGATAGAAGCTGACAAGGTTGCGGTCCGCCGGAGTCGCGGCGATTCGACTGTAGACGCTGATGCCGCTTTCGGCATTCCCGCCTCGTGGACGATAAATCTGGTGGTCGACGATGCCGTAGATGCCGCTCGTTCCCCGAAGCAGCCGCGCGCGGCCACTGCTGACCGGATTCGCCAGCGAAAGCCCGGTGTCGTCGATCCGCAGATCCTCGAACCTCCCGAAATGACGCCATGCGCCCAGTCGAAACGTACCCGCCAGGCCAGGTGCGTCCCTGTTCTGATTGTAGCGGTACTGAAGCTCGCCCATCAGCAACGGCGGGTCGTTCACACGAAAATTGGTGCCGGTCCGATTGATCGTCACCGGATCGCCAGGATTGCCATTGAGCAACGTGACCAGCCCTGTCCAATTCGGCGTTGGATCGATTTTCAGCCGGATGCCGGGCGTTGCAAGAGGATAGGCGGGGCCCCCGCTCGGCAGATTGGCCGCTGTGACGGTCGGCCAATCGCTGCTGATGAACATGGTGCTGACGTCGCTGATGAAAAATTCCGCATCCGCAGCAAGCTGACCGACGCGAATGCTGAACCGGTCATTGAACAGCTTCTGTTCGAGCCACAGCTCGGACAGTCGCGTCGCAGGGTCGGCTTCGATGTTGCTGATCGTGTTCAGGCTCTGGAAGTGATGGTCTCGTGCGCCGGAGGTCCGGTGGATCTGGAAGGCATTGGCGAAGAAGCTCAAGCCTCGCAGGCCCGCGAATTTTTCGAGATCGGCGGCAACAATGCCTTCGAGTTTGCCCTCATAGAGCGCACCTCGACGGACGCCCCCGGAGAGATTGCCAAGCGCTTCCCCGGTATAGATCAAACCGTAGGTGATCCCGCGCTGGGCAAGCCACCTGCGCAAGCCTGCGGGGTCTCCATCGCGCGGTAGACTTGTCGCGATGGAAGCTGAAAGGATGCCGGCCGTGCCGACGTTCCCGTCAGCAAGGGCCGATCCCGCAAGCAAGAGCACGAAAGACAAAGACAATCCCATCGAAGCGCGCCGATGGACCGAGCCTGGCGGACGCACTTGGCGTTTGATTGCAAATCCTGGGCGGGAAAAGAGCGGCGATGACACCGTGGGCCGTGGTCGGCCGCAGGCTCCTGAGCGCATCCCGCATGCAAGAAGCGATTGGATTGAGAATGTCGCTGCGCGGAAACCATGCATCACGGGAAACGATATTCCTGAAGGTGATTGATCATCTCAATTCTGGAGCGAGCCTGGCCTGCTTGCTGTATCGCCGGCGATATTCGTCAGTTTGGCGCGCCGCTGAGCACCTGCATTTCCCTCGTGATTTCTCTTCTGCGACAAGTCCGCAGAAACGTAACAGCGCGATGACGCTTTCTCGCCCAATCGTCTCGCATCGGCAACGGCGTCGCACAGCAGTCTACCCGCCATCGCACCAGTCAACCCGCCTTGCTGCCTGGGCACCGCACCCGACAATGCCGTCGCAGATATACACCTTCGCATGTCTTGTGTCCGTTCGAGAAAACGCGCTGTCGAAAGCCGGGACCGGGCAACACTGGCCCGATATACTCATATATGTGTCGCACCGACGCGGGATTGCGGGACCACGCCGGTGACTTCGCATCGCGACGACGGTCCTTGCCATGCCTCAGCGGACAGCGTGTTATGCGGCAGCTCACGAGGACCAGCTGTGAGCGATGGCAGTCGACGTTCCAGCAGGCGGACCAGGCGCCGGGCCTTGTTTCACACAACGAGCCCGGGACACCCTGATCGTATCGAGAGGCAGCCGGGCATGATCTTTGAACTTTCCCACACGCCGTTCGGCGATCCGCAGACCTCATCGAAAGCATCGCAACGCATCCCGCCATCATATTTTGCGGGAGTTGCGCGATGACCGCTTTTTCCTTGCCGCCCTCCCGGGCATCGCGCCGTAGCGCCTTCAGCCTTTGGGATCTCGTCGTCGTGCTTCTCGTGCTCGGCGTTCTGGTTTTTCTCGCCGAGGCGAGCCGCGGCCTTATGCAGCCCTTGCCCGAACCGGGCGCGGAGGTCATCAGCCTCGATCCATCCGCGCTGCCGGAATACGCGCTGAGCACCTCGCTCAGAATGCTGGCGGCGATGGTGCTGTCGCTCCTCTTCACCTTCACCTACGCGACCTGGGCGGCCAAGAGCCGGCGTGCCGAACAGGTGCTCATCCCGCTGCTCGACATTCTCCAGTCTGTGCCGATTCTCGGCTTCATCTCTGTCACCGTGGTCTTTTTCATGTCGCTCGCGCCGGGGCGAGTGCTGGGCGCCGAGTTCGCTGCCATCTTCGCGATCTTCACCAGCCAGGCCTGGAACATGGCGTTCAGCTTCTATCAGTCGCTGCGCACCGTGCCGCGGGAGCTTGTCGAGGCTTCACATTCCTTCCAGCTCGGTCCGTGGATGAGGTTCTGGAAGCTGGAGGTGCCGTTCGCGATGCCCGCCCTGATCTGGAACATGATGATGTCGATGTCGGGCGGTTGGTTCTTCGTCGTTGCATCCGAAGCGATCAGCGTCGGCGACACGACCGTGACGCTGCCCGGCATCGGCTCCTATATCGCGCTTGCCATCGCGCAGCGCGACCTCGGCGCCATCGGCTGGGCGATCGCCACCATGCTCGTCGTAATCCTGATCTACGACCAGCTTCTGTTCCGCCCGCTCGTCGCCTGGGCCGACCGCTTCCGCTTCGAGCAGGAGGCCGGGGTCGCCCCGCCGCGCTCCTGGGTCCTGAATGCACTGCGCCGGTCATGGCTGCTGTCGCTGGCCGTCGTGCCGCTCGGAACAGCGTGGCGGTGGACCTACCGGATGGAGGGGGCACCGATGTACCCGGCGCCGATCGTCGGCCGAGAAGGCAAGGCTGCGGCGTGGGCCGATCGGCTCTGGTACACGACAATTGCATTGGTCTGTTTGTTGGCCCTGTGGAAAATCATCGCCTTCGTGCTGGAAGATGTCACTCCGGCGGAGGTGGGCACTGCCGTACTTTTTGGCCTTGCCACCATGGTGCGTGTCTTCGTTCTGATCGCGCTTGCCAGCATCATCTGGGTGCCGGTCGGCGTCTGGCTCGGCCTGCGACCGGGAGCGGCGCGCATTGCCCAGCCGATCGCCCAGTTCATGGCGGCGTTTCCTGCCAACCTTCTGTTTCCCCTTGCGGTGTCTGCAATCGTGGTGCTGCGGCTCGACCCGGATATCTGGCTGAGCCCGCTCATGATCCTCGGAACCCAATGGTACATCCTGTTTAACGTCATCGCCGGCGCTTCGACGATCCCCAGCGAACTACGCGATATCGGCACGAATCTTCACGTTCGCGGCTGGCTGTGGTGGAAGCGGATCGCGCTACCGGCCGTGTTCCCGTTCTACATGACCGGTGCCGTCACCGCCTCGGGAGGCTCGTGGAACGCCAGCATCGTCGCCGAAATCGCGACCTGGGGCGACACGACGCTCAAGGCTCATGGTCTTGGCGCCTATATTGCCGAGGCGACGGAGGGGGGAGACTTTCACCGTATCGTGCTCGGCATCGCCGTGATGAGCGCCTTCGTGGTCGTCATCAACCGTGCCTTCTGGCGCCCACTCTATGCGCTCGCAGAGCGCAAGTTCCGCTTTGGTTGACCGGAGGACAACATGGAAACAACCCCCTTGCTGGACATCCGGGGCATCCGCAAGTCTTTCCGCAGGCCGGACGGCGGCGAGTTGCTGGTGCTCGACGGAATCGACCTGACCTTGGCTGAAGGCGAGATCGTCGGCCTGCTGGGACGATCGGGCTCCGGCAAGTCCACGCTGCTCAGGCTCATCGCCGGGCTTTCCGCTCCTGCGGCGGGATCGATCAGCTATCTCGGACAAACCGTGACAGCGCCGCCGCGCGGCATCACCATGGTGTTCCAGGGCTTCGCGCTTTTTCCCTGGCTCACGGTGCTTGAGAATGTGCAGCTCGGGCTTGAGGCGCTCGGCCTGCCGCCCGACGAGATCCGTAGCCGGGCGATAGCGGCGATCGATCTGATCGGGCTCGACGGTTTCGAGTCCGCCTATCCGCGCGAGCTGTCAGGCGGCATGCGCCAGCGCGTCGGCTTCGCCCGCGCATTGGTCGTCCATCCCAATATTCTTCTCATGGATGAGCCTTTCTCGGCGCTCGACGTGCTGACCGCGGAGACGCTGCGCACGGACTTCCTCGACCTGTGGTCGGAGGGGCAATTGCCGATCAAGGGTGTGATCCTTGTGACCCACAACATCGAGGAAGCCGTTCTGATGTGCGACCGGATCCTTGTCTTCGGCAGCAATCCGGGCCGGATCCTCAAGGAGATCACAGTCGAGTTGCCGCATCCTCGCGCGCGCCTCGATCCCAACTTCCGCGATTTGGTCGAGCGCATTTACGTGGAAATGACGGCAAGGCCTGACGCCGCACCCGCGGGCAAGCGGCCCGAACGCTTCCCTGGCGCGGGGATCGGCTCCATCCTTCCTCCCGTGTCTTCGAATCTCCTGGCCGGCCTGCTCGAAGCCGTGGCGGCGCCGCCTTACGACGGCAAGGCCGACCTTCCGGTCATCGCCGCATCGCTGCACATGGAGATCGACGACCTGTTCCCAGTCGCCGAAACGCTGCAAATGCTGCGCTTCGCCGAGGTGGCGGGCGGCGACATCAGCCTCACAGCGGAGGGCCGGCACTTCGCTAGTTCCGGCACTGACGAGCGCAAACGTCTCTTTGCCCAGCATCTGCTCTCCTATGTCGCGCTCGCCGCCCATATCCGTCGCGTGCTCGACGAACGGCCGAACCATCGCGCCCCCTGGAGCCGGTTTGCGGACGAGCTGGAGGATCACATGTCACCGGATGCGGCCGATCAGACGTTGCGCGCCATCATCGGTCTGGGCCGCTATGCTGAAGCCTTTGCCTACGACGATCACGCACATGTCTTCAGCCTGGACAATCCTTGAGCGAGAGGGCGATACAGGGAAAGCGTGAATGCGATCCTGTTGGCCCTCGACCTGATCGAGGCCACGAGCATTGGCTTCGGGATCGGCGGAAGTCGGGCTTTTTATCGCTCATCCGCCGGCTACGTAAAGGTGCCCCCACCAGCGGCCTATTTCGAGCCGATCAACTGGCATCGCACGGCGTTGCACGAGTTGGGCCATGCTAGCGGCCATCACTCGCGCCTCAGTCGCGGTCTGTTCGGTTCATACGGCTCCAGGAAGTACGCCTTCGAGGAGTTGATCGCTGAGCTTAGCGCCGCTTCGCCGATAAGAACCACACGTCAGCAGCGCCTGCCGCGCCACGGCTTCCGACATCGCCCATTCCGCTCCCGGAGCCGCGGGCGATGCTGCCGCGTTTGCCTGAGCAGGGCGTATTGGCCCGGCATGTCCCCTTGTCACCGCCGCGCCTCCGGGGCGGCATCGCTCTCCGGCTGCAATGGCGCATTAGCCAGCCTCGCATCCGGTTTCCCGCTGTCGAGCTGGAGCGCGTCTCCTCCCGGAGTTCGCATCTGGAGCGTGAAGATATCGAAGCGATTGTAGTGCCCGGTCAGGTCGTGGCTGATCTTCCCCTC